>CALHUZ010000278.1 GCA_938039305.1 uncultured Saprospiraceae bacterium | reverse complement strand
AGTTCAGATCGACTTGTCATCATCTCATCTAATGAACCTTCGGACCTCGTCTTGGCGAAAGAGAGCCTTTCTATTTCGGATTTTAAATAGACTAGGAATACTAAGTCGCGCAAATTAGGGTACTTATGCAATCTACTCTCTTGTTATGATTCATAATAAGTGATACTCTTCACTTGACATCATATCTGCAATTGCTTATCTTTAGCGTAAGTAACGCGAAGCGTAAGCATGATTAAATCATTTGGAGATGTTGAAACAGAAAAAATATGGCTTGGTAAGCGGTCAAAAAAACTGCCTTCGCAAATACAACAAGCATCTCGTAGGAAACTAAGGATGATAAATAACGCTCAGAATATCAATGATTTACGAATACCTCCAGCAAACAGGCTTGAGAAACTTAAAACTGATCTAAAAGGCATGTATAGCATAAGAATTAATGAAAAATGGCGAGTAGTTTTTAAATGGAAAACATCGCAGGCTTATGACGTACAAATAATTGACTATCACTAAATAAAAACTAAAATGGCAAATAATTTAAACAACATACATCCAGGAGAAGTGCTACTTGAAGAGTTCCTCATACCTATGGAAATATCAGCTTACAGACTCGCTAAGGAAACGTTCATTCCTCAAACTCGTGTAAGTGCTATACTCAAAGGCAAACGGAGGATTACTGCTGACACTGCGTTGAGACTGTCCAAATTTTTTGAAACATCTGCCAAGTTCTGGTTAGGCCTACAAGCTGATTATGACTTAGAAGAAGAAGGTAAATCCAATCATGAGGAGCTCCAATCCATAATGAAATACGCATCATAGGAAGGTGCCATAATGATCACATCTCTTCCTTCCTCGAGATCCAACACAACTCTTACTTCTTTTTGATAACTATAATGGATAGAATGTCTCGAATCCTGAGCTATTCACTACATTCAAATCTTCAAACACGAGAAGATGGATGACAACAAAGCTTATTGGAAAACGAACCTGAAATATCTGGGTATTTTATTGTTCGTTTGGTTCGCGGTATCATTTGGTTGCGGGATTATGTTCGCTGACCAATTGAATGCATATAAGATCGGAGGATTCCCACTTGGGTTTTGGTTTGCTCAGCAAGGAGCCATTTACGTATTTGTTGTACTCATCTTTGTGTATGTCTATCTCATGAATAGGTTAGACAAGAGATTTAATGTGGACGAAGTTTAAAAGAGAGATATGACATCATTAGAGATTTGGACATATGCGATCGTCGGACTCACCTTCGCACTTTATATAGGAGTTGCCATCTGGGCACGAGCAGGATCAACTAAAGAGTTTTATGTCGCAGGTGGCGGAGTACATCCTGTGATCAATGGTATGGCTACTGCCGCGGACTGGATGTCTGCAGCTTCGTTTATTTCCATGGCTGGTTTGATCTCATTCATGGGATTTGATGGCTCGCAGTATTTGATGGGGTGGACAGGAGGTTATGTCTTGTTAGCATTACTACTGGCACCTTACCTTAGGAAGTTTGGAAAGTTTACAGTACCCGATTTTATCGGAGAAAGATATTATAGTCAGACAGCTCGAGTTGTTGCTGTGATCTGTGCACTGTTTGTTTCGTTCACTTATGTCGTAGGACAGATGAAAGGAGTAGGAGTTGCATTTTCCAGATTTCTGGATACCTCATTTGAGATGGGCGTTGTGATCGGTGTTTGTATCGTTTTCTTTTATGCAGTTTTAGGTGGCATGAAAGGCATCACTTACACACAGGTGGCGCAGTTTTGTGTTTTGATTTTTGCATTCACAGTGCCAGCCATTTTTATTTCTCTTCAGATGGTGGGTCATCCAATTCCACAGATAGGAATGGGCGGCAATATGGCAGATGGATCACCACTACTTGAAAAGATTAATCAGGTCTCAATTGATTTAGGATTTAACGAATATACTTCTGGAAATAAACCCAGGATAGATCTCTTTTGTGTCACCGCTGCACTGATGTTAGGAACAGCAGGATTGCCACATGTCATCGTTAGGTTTTTTACAGTTCCTAAAGTGAAAGACGCTCGTATATCTGCGGGTTGGGCATTGCTCTTTATTGCGATCCTTTACACGACTGCACCAGCAGTAGCAGTATTCGCAAGAACCAACTTAATCGAGACAGTAGACAATGCTGACTATAGCCAAGTGCCACCTTGGTTCAAGAGTTGGGAGAACACAGGACTACTCAGTTTTGAAGATAAGAATGGAGATGGATTGATACAATACTACAATGATGCTAATTCCACTTTCGTAAATGAAGTAGCTGCTCCAAAGGGATGGAAAGGAAATGAATTAACTATAGATAGAGACATCATCGTATTAGCCAATCCGGAGATTGCAAAACTTCCAGAATGGGTGATTGCTTTAGTGGTCGCTGGTGGTTTAGCGGCAGCTCTTTCTACAGCGGCGGGTCTTCTATTAGTGATATCTACATCTATCTCTCATGACTTATTGAAGAAGTGGCTGATGCCAAATATTTCTGAAAAGAATGAGCTTAGATCTGCAAGAATTGCAATTGCAGTTGCTGTCGTCATAGCTGGATATGCTGGATATAAACCTCCCGACTACGTAGCAGCCATAGTTGCGTTTGCTTTTGGATTAGCAGCATCATCTTTCTTCCCAGCGATCATTTTAGGTATTTTCGATAAGCGAATGAATATGCAAGGAGCTGTGACTGGAATGATTGTCGGTCTTGTATTTACAATGGCTTATATCATCTACTTTAAGTTTGGTGGAGGAGTGGGGCATCCCGAACAATATTTATGGCAGATCAGTCCTGAGGGAATTGGAACGATAGGCATGTTGCTTAATCTGGTCATTGCGCTGGTCGTCAGCCGTATGACACCGGCACCGCCGCAATCGGTACAAGACTTAGTAGAAAACATAAGAGTACCAAGGGGATCTACAGAAGCTTCTGGTCACTGATATGAATGACAAGTTTAGATTCTTAGAATTCAATATTGGCATATTGATGATGAGCTCTTCTGGAGTTTTGGGAAAGTACCTAACGATCAATTCTACAGTTGCCACATTAGGCCGGTGTGCCATAGGTGGGATTTGCCTTTTTCTAATCAGTAGTGTCTTTAAGATTTCCTTAGAACTCAATTGGAAAAAGAACGGTATTGTTTATATCGGAACGACTATACTCTTAGCGGCTCATTGGATCACTTACTTCTATGCACTCGACTATTCTAATGTCTCCATTGCGCTAATGACCCTTTATACATTTCCAGCTATGACTTCGGTGATCGAGCCCATTTGGAAAAGACAACCTATACCTAAGAAAGATCTGTTATTAGCTCTCATAGCTTTGGTTGCCGTTTGCATCATAGCACCGCCCATGAGCATCAGTGGTGATATGCTTTTAGCCGTCGGCTTGGGCCTAACATCAGCTCTCGTTTATAGCCTTCGTAACATTTGGTTAGGTACGATTAGTAATTCAGATTCAGGCATGTCATTGATGACGGTTCAGCTTTTCTTAATGACCATCCTATTGGCTCCAGTTCTACTTTGGATACCGATTGAAGTCAAAGAAGTACAATGGACGGCACTGATCATGCTCGGTTTAATTACTACCGCTGGAGGACATACTTTGTTCTTGAGGGGGGTAGCGTATTATGAAGCCACAACAGCAAGTATATTAGCCACTATAGTTCCTGTATATGGTATAGCACTCGCTTACTTTTTCTTAGCTGAGATACCCACACTTCGTACAGTGATAGGAGGTTTGATTATCATTCTTATTGTTCTGGTTAAAGCCTTGGATCGGAAGAAGGTCTGATGATTAGACGGCAGCCGAGCCTGCTTGTCCGTTAGGCAGGAGAAGTCAAAGCAAAGTCTCGGGAAGCATGCTGACAAATTACGGTTGCTGATTGAGCGGAGTCGAAAGCAGGAATACCATAAAATAAGGAGACCCTCTCGAGAACGAGAAGGGCCTCCAATCACTGCATCAACCAAAAATCTTGTAGCGTCAACCGCTTACATAAGTTTAGACGGAGGTTTCTCTTTTAGGTCACTGTAAAAAGGTGATTTTGTGATTCTTACAATATCAAAACTAATCATTTACTACTAAATCAAAAAGATGAGGGGTAAACATTAGGTATTGAAAATGACTACTTGTCTTGTAGAACTTAAGAGCTATTGGAATGCTCAGATAATTGACAGGTCTATCACCTTCTTTAATATCTATATTGTAGCATTGTGATAATAATGAACAACAAACTAAAAGAGATTAGAACCCAAAATAGCTTGACCCAAGAAGAGTT
>CALHUZ010000277.1 GCA_938039305.1 uncultured Saprospiraceae bacterium | reverse complement strand
CTTGCGATGTTCACTACAGCCTACAACTACGCAGCGGAGCCATTCTTTTTTAGAAATTCTGAACAAAAGGATGTCAAGACCTTGTATGGTGATATTGCTTTGTTCTTTATCATAGTAGCTGGAGCAATAGCTGTATCGATTTATCTATTCATAGATTTACTTCAGTATGTGATTGGTTCTAATTTCAGAGAAGGGATTTATCTGGTCCCTATCTTGTTGATGTCATATCTGTTTTTAGGGATTTATTATAATGTCTCGATTTGGTACAAGCTAAGTGATAAAACAAAATATGGAGCAGTGATCGCAACTGTCGGTGCCGTCATAACTATTTCAGTAAGCATTATATTCTTGCCTGTCATGGGTGTGGCGGCATCTGCTTATGCAGCCTTAGCTTGTTATACAATTATGGTTCTACTTGCTTACTTCTTAGGTCAGAAGCATTATCCAATTAATTATCCCGTCGCTGCTATGTTGAAGATGATCGCTTGGATTGTTGCAGTTATGTGTATGGGTTTTTTAATTCAGACTGATCAAGTCTTTTATAATGTGTTGATCGCTACAGTTTTGATCACTGTATATGTTGCAGGATGTTATTTGATGGAAGGCAATAGAATAAAAAGCTATCTTTCGTAGCATTTCTGCTAAAGCCTTTTTATAATTTCAACATAGGTTTTTCGAAATTCTAATTCTTACTTAACTACGCCATCGACTCGGATGCGATCGTTTCGATTAGCTAACTCCCATACTGTATGAAATATCTGGGCGGCACGGTGTCGCATCAATGGTATGTCGATCTTATCTGGTGTATCAGTTAATCTGTGATAATCTTTGTGAACACCATTAAAAAAGAAGATGGCGGGAATGCCCATTTTTGCAAAGTTATAATGGTCTGATCGAAAGTAAAATCGATTAGGATCAGCTTCATCATTGTATTTATAATCTAAAAGTAATTGACTATACTTTTGATTCATCTCAGTATTGATCTTATGAAGATCAGTGCTTAGTCGATCTGAGCCAATGACATAATTATATGGTTGGTCTTGAGCGGAATATTCTTCACCCCATCTGCCGATCATGTCAATGTTCACATCAACTGTTGTATTTTCTATTGGGAATATTGGATTGGCTGCGTAATATTCAGAACCAAGAAGTCCTTTCTCTTCTCCTGTCACAAGTAAGCACAATACACTTCTGCGAGGTCCTTGCTTCATTTTTTTGGCAGTGGCTAAGGCTTCTGCGATTTCAAGTACTGCTGTCGTGCCTGAAGCATTGTCATCTGCACCGTTATATACTTCATCCCCCTTCATTCCCACATGATCATAGTGACCAGAGACAATTACAATTTCATCTTTTTTATCAGTTCCTTCTATGAGACCTAGGACGTTCTGCCCTTCAAGTATTTGTCGTTTTATTAAAAACTTAGATCCTATGTCGACCTTGACAGTTGTTCGAATCTGACCTCCATTTCCTTGTTTTAAAGCATCTCTTTTTTCGATGATTTGATTTCGATTGTCTTCAAGTATCGTTTCTGCAAGAGTAGAAGAAATAAAGATTGTATTAACTCCTTCAACAGACTCTTCTGGAAAGTTGCCCAGTTGTGTAACCCTATTAACAAGTTGTCTTCTGTTATCAGCTATAAGTGTCTTAAGATCATTTGATATGACGAGCATGAGCTTTACGCCATTCTTCTTTGCTGTTGCGCTTTTTAGTTTCCAGTCAGAGCTCCATTTACTTAAAGTGCTACTGTTAGAGACCATAGATATTCCGTTAGAAAGGGTAGGTTCTCCATCATATACCATGATCACTTTCCCTTTCACATCAGCACCTGCATAGTCGTCGTAATTAGTATCTTGAATTCCGTACCCTAAGAATGTTATCTCATCAGTTACGATCTCATCTTTTTTGCTTTCTTGAGGAAAAGCAATGAAGTCGCGAAGCAATTTATATCCTTGACCATTTACCAGCAATGATAGTTGGTCCCATGAAGTAAATGTAAAAGAGACTGGTTGAAAGTATCCGTTGTCATTTCCAATTGCTGGAAGACCAAGGCTTTTAAATTTATCGGCTATATAGTGAGCAGCTTTTGTATTTCCTTCTGTACCTGTCTCTCTGCCTTCATAAGCATCTGAAGCAAGTGTGAATATATGCTCCTTAATATCTCTTGAAGTTATTGTAGTCGAAAACTTATAGGACAAGTCGTTGAAGTCACTGACAACTGGCTTGGACTTGTCTGGCATGTCTTTATGCTTTGCGTATTGAGCAGATATGCTGAGTCCAGTCATCACCGAGATGACCATGGTGAGGAAGTATTTCATAATCGTAATGAGACTATTGTTTAATTTAACAAAGGTAAGAGTTGTCTGGTGTTATCTTATCAACTCTTCGCTGATGCCTTCCTCCTTCAAATTCATGATCGAGATAAGCGTCGACTATAGCAAGAGCTGTTGCATTTTCTATAAATCTTGCAGGTATCGCTATAGCGTTTGCATTGTTATGTTGTTTTGTCAAAATTGCAATTTCCGGACTCCAACATAAACCACACCTGATGCCGCTATATTTGTTAGCTGTTATCGCCACTCCATTTCCGCTTCCGCAAATCAAAATTCCTTCTGATGCGACTCCTTCTAAAATGTCTTTACATACAGGATGGACAAAATCAGGATAGTCTACAGAATCATTCGCGTAAGGACCATGATCTTTCACTGTGACACCTCGACTTTCAAGATGTTTAATTACCTCTTGTTTTAATTCAAATCCTGCGTGATCACCTCCTATAGATATGCTGTGACTCATGAAGTTTAATTAGGTACGTTGCTTACGCGATATGGGCCAAGAATTGTTTCCATTTCTTGCTTGAATGCATCATCTCCAAGATTGTTTGCCAAGTTGAAAATGTTGGCTAAAGCATTTTGGAATCTTGATCTTTCTTGATTAAAACTCAGCTGCACAGTATTAGGATCGATGCTTTCATAGAAGGCCAAATGTTGTTTTGTTTCTTCGGCAAGTATCCTTAAGTGCTTTATTGCTTTTTCCTTTTGACCAGACATAACGTATATGTTAATCATCGGTATGATGGAAGCATCATAGGGAAAATTCATATGTGGAAACGCTTCAAAGAATTTGTCGATAATATCAACAGCTTTTTGAGGGTCTCCACCCTTGACCAATGTATCCGCTAATCTGTTCATCACCATTCGATGGGCTTGGATAGCAGCACCATAAGAGTCATTTACAAAGAGTTTTTCTTTATCAAAATTTCCCCAGACCCATTTATTCATGATGTTGTCATAGGCTTTTTGAGTTTCTACTCTTCCACTTCCGTAAATAGAAAGCGCTCTATCACTTGTTGACTTTATAGGTACTACTCTTAGAGCAAGACCTTCATATTGCATATAATCATTTAACCCTAAGAGCTTGCTGTTTTGACATGTTGTTGCAAAATATACCGGACGTTCCCAGATGTTAGAACTGATCACATCTAAGATGGCTAGCTCATCTTTTGTTAGCCAAGATTTGCTTTCGCCAAATGTAAGTCTGATCTCTGGTGCTATTTCTACCTGATCTCCAGGGCTGATCATATTGAGTCTTTTTACAGCTGCATAGTCCGTAGGAATTACAAAGTTTCTTGATGGTACATATGAATCAAATTTATAAGTTTCACCAATGGGATTGCTGGCCCCTACAAATTTTAAAGCATCTGCTAATCGAATGGAAGAACCAGGTTGTCTATCCACGAATGGAAGCTGATTTCGTTTGTTGCCTCTATATGAAGCTGCGGGGACAGTAAGTTTTAAAGCAGGAGAATCATTGACCTTCCTTCTTAGTTTATTGATATACCAGTCTACTGTAATCAAACTAAGATTAACAATTCTAACATCCCTTCTTACATCTTCAACTTCTTGAACATACCACAATGGGTAAGTGTCATTATCTCCGTATGTAAATATGATTGCATTCTCTTCAAGAGAATTCAAAAAGTTCTTCGCGTAATCTCTAGATGCGTATTGTCCATTTCTACTGTGATCGTCAAAGTTTTGAAAACCCATGATCAGTGGCGCTGACATCACTAAAACACCTATAGCTGCCGCAGCGGGAATTCCTTTGAAGGAAAATCTTTCAGCTGCCATTTTATAAAGAGCGGGTACTGCTAAGCCTATCCAGATGCAGAAAGTAAAGAAACTTCCTACCAAGACATAGTCTCGTTCTCTGGGTTCATTGGGAGGTTGATTGGTATAAAGTATAATTCCTATTCCAGTTATCAGGAACAAAGCAAATAAACCAGCGAATTCTGTAGGCCTCTTGAATGCGTGAAAAAACAAACCAATCAAACCAAAGATCAGAGGCAAAAAGTAGTAGTTATTATTTGCCATGTTGTGCTTCATAGTATCTGGCTCTTCATCAAGATTGAAAAGCTTCATCTCATCTATGAATTTGACACCTGATCTCCAATTGCCATCAGACTTGTCCCATGAAAAATATCCTTGACTTCCATTTTGCTTCCCAACAAAATTCCACATGAAGTATCTGGTATACATCCAGTTGATCTGATACTTGAAGAAAAAAGCAAGGTTAAAACCAAAGGATGGTTTGGGATCACCATCTAAAGTCATTGTATGCCATTGCTTATATAAGTTAGGTCGTCCCATCTCGCTATGGCCGATTCTTGGGAATAGCATCTTATCCGAAGACTTGTATTTAGGCGTGATTTTTTCATCTACCACGACATAATCTGCCGCATCTGTTCCTTCATAATATGGTGGGAAGTTAACCTGTCCTTTTCTTGGGACTCGGTCATACTCAGTTGGTGATTTATCATATGCAGGACCGAACATAAGTGCACGCTCTCCGTACTGCTCTCTGTTGATATATGGAAGTAATCGAGTCGGATCACTTGGTACATTCATATTCACAGGTGTGTCTGCTATCGCTCTTATGACAACAACTCCTATGGTTGAAAAACCTATACAGATCATTACGGTAGCCATCGTAGCCACTTGCAACCAGTAGCGTCCATTCTTGCGGGCATAGTTAAAGATGGCATAGAATATCCCTCCGACAATAAGTAGAGTTGGGATGATACCAGCATTAATAGGCGTACCGAATGAGTTAACCATCGATATGTCTATGGCCTTCCATAAAGATGGAATACCTGCTATGATGACTTTCTGGATAAATGGTACTGCTGCGGCTCCTGCTATCGCACTACCTATTGTTCCTATGAGGCTAGGGTTTTTTGCTTTTTTATAATAAACTAAAAGAGCTAACGCAGGAAATGTTAATAAACTCAGCAAGTGAACTCCGATAGATAGTCCTGCACTATAAGCTGCGAAAACCAACCATTTATCATGCTTAGTATCATTTGGTAGACAATACCATCTGATGACCGCCCATGCTGTTAATGCAGTAAAGAATGTCGACATGGCATATACTTCACCTTCGACAGCTGAAAACCATATAGAAGAGCAAAATGCTGTCGATAAACCTGCGACAACTCCAGCTATAGCAGAAACTGTGTCCGCATGCTCATCATCTGTGCTAAACATCTTATTCGAGAAGAGCATCGTAGCATGTCCAACGATTGCGGCAGTAGCTGCTGAGAAAAGCCCAGACATAAGATTCACTGCAAATGCTATGTTTGATGGATCTGAAGAGAAAAGATCTCCTAAGGCTGCGAATAGACGACCTATGATTAAGAATAAAGGTGCTCCTGGTGGGTGTACTACTTGAAGCTTGTATGCTCCCAATATGAACTCTCCGCAGTCCCATAAACTACCTGTTCTTTCGGCAGACATAAAGTATACTGCAAAGGCTATGAAAAATATCAAGGCCGAAGCGATATTGAATTTTCTACTGTTCGAATTCATAAAAGTAAGTTGTTTATATAGCAGAATTATCAGGATATCTCAGAATAGATAGGTCTGATAAGGCTTTTCCCATTAAAGAAATCAGTAATATGATAACTTTGCAAAAGTATTAAAAAACATATCCTTTAAAGGACTTATGTATAAGGCATTAGGATTTGGTTATCATTTACTGGTAATACAGGTTTTACGACCTTCATTATACGACTAAAAGATGGGTGAAAGTATGCTAGAGACTTGTATCGTATGTCAATCAAATGTGAATGAAGAAGCCATAAGGCTACATGACCATCTTGTGAGTAAGAAGCTCTTTGTGATAGATCATTGTAAGAACTGTGGGTTTAGATACATCAAAAATCCACCGGATGAATCTGAAGCATACAAGTTCTATGAAACAGATGAGTATGTTGAGCATTCTGATTCGGCTGATGGGTTTATCAACACTATCTATCATCAGGCCCGAAAGTGGATGATGAGATTCAAGCATAATCTTATCAATAAACATGGCAAGAAGCAACGGATACTTGATTTTGGTACAGGGACTGGTTATTTCCTTAACTATATGAAGTCAAGGGGATTTGATGTGACAGGTATAGAAATCAGCGAGAAGGCTCGAAAGTTTGGGAAAGAGCAGTTTGGGTTGAATATTTATCCCCCTTCGGAAATATTCGAAGAGAGTTTCCCCAAAGAGTTCAGTTATATCAGCTTTTGGCATGTGCTTGAACATGTATACGAACCTCAGAAGGTGATCGGTAGATTGAGAGATCTGCTGACAGACGATGGTGTCATGGTTGTAGCACTTCCTAACTACAAGTGTCTAGAAGCCTCTGTTTATAAGGAGTATTGGAATGGATACGACGTCCCTCGGCACATTTGGCACTGGGATGAGTCAAGCTTTCGCAAATTCGCTGAGAACTGTGGCTTCAAGGTGACAAAGACTAAAATATTACCGCTGGATCCGTTCTATAATTGCTTAATCAGTGAGTCATACCGCAAAAAGAAATGGGCGCATATTTTGATTCCATTCATCGGTGGTGCATCTTTAGTCCAAGGTTGGATGAGTCACAAGCGGGCGAGTTCGATTGTCTATTTTTTACAAAAAGCATAGCACATTGATTTTTAAAGCTGTATCGATTGGCATCTTGGTTTATATTCTATACCGACTTTTTGTGCCACAGCAACGCATTAAGCAGGCATCACAAGAGACAGAAGATATAGAGTATGAAGATTTGGACTAACCTCCATAGTAAGTCTGATCTCATTATTTATGAAGGCACTCATTTTATAGTTGTGAATAAGCCACCAGGCGTAGCAACCCAAGATGATCTATCTGGAGATTTAAGTGTCTCTACCTGGTTAGAAAAGCATAAAAAGAAACAACTACACTTAGTCACAAGGTTGGATAGGCCTGTCAGTGGTGCCGTTCTTTTTTCTAAGACTAAAGAGGGTAACATGATGTGTAAGGATAGAACTTCCATCACTAAAAGATATGTGGCTTTTACGAAGCCTACGACATTAGATAGTTCACAGCTATCTCATTACATCAATAGAGATGGCAGAAGAAAGAAAGCATATATCTCTGAAGAACCCAAGGAAGGATATAAAGCATGTAGTTTAGAATTTCAAGTGATACAACAGCTTGATAATTATAGCATGTTAGAAATTCAAACTATGACTGGTAGGTTTCACCAGATCCGAGCCCAGCTAAGTCATGCTGGTTTGCCTATTCGCGGAGATGTCAAGTATGGTGCTCGTAGAGCTAACAAGGATCGAAGCATCGGTCTTCACAACTACAAGTTGACGATACCCAATGTTGAAACTCCTATCATTGCGTTACCAATAGGGCGGGAAAAGATATGGGAGCAATTGATAGCACATGATATCGTAAAGGTTCAATAATTAGAATCGGTGTCTATGCGCATTTTAATATTTGTAGTAGCCTATAATGCGGAGAAGCATATCATAGAAACGCTCAGAAGAATTCCTGTACAGGAGTTAGCACATAAAGATTTCCAAGTTCTTGTTATTGACGATGCATCAACTGATAGTACAAGTGAGAGAGTAAAGCAATTTATTACTGTCCAGAACCAATTGAATATAACGTTGATAGTCAATGATATCAACAAAGGTTATGGCGGTAATCAGAAGATAGGGTATGACTACGCTATTAAAAACTCTTTTGATGTAGTCGCTTTATTACATGGGGATGGTCAGTATGCTCCAGAGTATTTGCCTGCTATGTTGAGCCCTGTAATTGATGGTAACGCAGATGTTGTTTTTGGATCGAGAATGATTGATAAGAAGAAAGCGATAAAAGGTGGTATGCCAGTTTATAAGTGGGTGGGCAATCAAGTTTTGACCTTTACACAGAACATGATATTAAGAACAAGCCTATCAGAATTTCACACTGGATATAGAGTTTATAAAACTGATGCAATTAGAAAAATACCCATAGAAAGTAATTCTAATTATTTCGACTTTGATACTGAAATCATTATTCAGATGATAGACACCAAGGCGCGAGTTAAAGAGATTAGTATACCTACATTTTATGGAGATGAGATATCCTATGTAAATGGCTTCAAGTATGCTTGGTTAATTGTAAAAGCAACCTTAGTCTCCAGATTCGTAAAAAG
>CALHUZ010000276.1 GCA_938039305.1 uncultured Saprospiraceae bacterium | reverse complement strand
TATACGCTCTTAAAGTTAAATATGTTTATGGGTTAATTACGAAAATATCCGAATAAAAAGAGCGCGGCTGACATAAAGTCAACCGCGCTCTTTTCAATATCTTATTACAAATTAGTTCGACTGCAAAGTCGAAATACTCTGCGATCCAGAGTATTCTGACCAACCGCTTCCACAGTTCTGTCCTACTTGTATATCATAGCTGGTATTAGAACTGAGACCGCTGAAGTTCTGAGAAGTAATCGTTGTCTCAGAACCAACAGTCCATGCTCCTGTGCTTCCTGTCGCGCGTATTCTAAAGCGATACATCTGGCCGCCTGATACTCTGAGCAGATAAGCCGTAGCTCCAGAACTGGTCGCATATCCAACTGCAACATCTCCAGTTGCTATCGTAGGACAGTTACTATCAGAATCTCCTCCATTCATATCGCCATCGCCGTCTCCATCATTGCCTCCGTCCATGTCGCCATCACTATCACCTCCATCTCCGCCATCACCATCTCCGTTGTCAGTTGACATGCCAGAAGTAGTGAACTCATAAGAATTAGAATAGTCAGACCAGCTGTCTGTAGCACACTCATGTCTCACTTGATATTCATAAGTAGATCCTCCATCAAGACCTGCAAGTCCTCGATAGTGGGATGAGCTGATATTGCTTTGAGTCCATGTTGAAGAGTTGACCTTCTTGTATCTGAATTCGTTGTTAACTGCACCATGTGGTCGAGATGTATAGACATACGCGAAGTTGTCTGTTACACTGGTCACAAAGAAACCATCAGTAGCTTCAGTTGCACAATCCACGTTAGTGTCTGGATCTGGGTCCGGATCAGGATCTGGTCCGGCACCTCCTTCTGTAAGAAATTGTTCAGTGTCGCTAAATGATGACCAGCCACCACAACAGTTTCGTGCTACTTGATATTCGTATGTGGTTCCTGGCTTCAGGCCAGAAGCAAATATGAAGTAAGATTCAGTGGGCCCTGGATTGATCCATTCGCTATCTCCTGTTTCTCTATATCTGAATTGCTTTAACTCATCCCTCATCACTGTCTGAAAGTAAAGGTATGCATAGTTCTCAGCAGGTTCAGCTCTTGAAAGTGCAGCTGGAGCAGGTGAGCAGTTTTCTCCTGATGGCTTGATGTTGTATACTGTGAATCGATACCAATAGTAAGTAATGGCGTCTTGTTCTGGATTGTCTTCATGCGGCGTCCAAAGGCCAGGTACATCCAAGAACCAGCCATTGTTACTTCCTCCCCAACCCCAATTGAAGTGCATGTATTCTACTCCTGTATCTGTATAGCCATAGCCATCACCTAACCATGTGTGACCGATATCTGGAGCCTCTTGTTCATCTATAGACCATCCTGATAAGAATACAATCCGTCCTTCATCTAATTCTGATCTCATGACTTCAGAATATTTGGCTTGATCGGTACCATGATATGACTTGACATCTGAGTCAAACCCAAAGTTATAGACCAATGCATCCTCAAGTCTACTTACGTAAGTCGAAGTATAATACGTACTGTATGATGTCTGAGTGATCTTACCCACATCATATATGAAGTCAGCCAGTACCTTGTTACTTTCAGCGAGAGTATCAGGCATGTTCGCGTAGTCAAATGGTTCGCCACAGAGATCCACGGACTGTGTGCCATATATTGGATCTTCATAACTCAATGACCCATTGCCAGGAGCAGGGTTTTCATAATATCTTAATAACTGAGAAAGAGCTATCGGTAGACAGCCACAGTAAGTACGCCCATCTGGTCCATCAGGATCGGCAGGGCATGATTCATTGTAGAGGCCTGACTGATTCCACTTGGTAGTTGTAAGTGGAGCAACAGTCGGCTGGAAGGCGAAACTTTTAGAAACCCTACCTGTCTGTGCCACTTCTTTGATCGCAGACCATGAAGAAGTGGCCTTTGTGTTTGATTTAAAATTTTGACTTCGGGCCAGCACTATCTGGTTCTCATGTCGAGATAACTCACCAACGATAGTTTTAAGCGCTTCAGAGCGTCGTAAGTCGATCCGTTCTTGTGTGGAAAAGCCAAGTACTGGATAGTAGCTGTCTTCCGCAGAGAGAATCACAAATCCACCACCTGTGATATTGAAGAAATAGTAACTGGCGCGATCTCCAGTCGTATGAGCTAAGTTACTTTCGATACTTATATCAGACTTGCGATTGTCCTTGGCATATAGCTTATAAGCTGCAATAGCATACTTTTCGGCTT
This sequence comes from uncultured Saprospiraceae bacterium, assembly GCA_938039305.1. Classification (GTDB taxonomy): domain Bacteria; phylum Bacteroidota; class Bacteroidia; order Chitinophagales; family Saprospiraceae; genus JAJRXG01. The sequence continues at coordinate 1,027 of CALHUZ010000276.1, read as the reverse complement.
GAGCGGGACTAATTTCTTTAGCTGATAGCGTAAAACAAGATGCAGTGATTAGCGCAGCAAGTAATAGACTTTTCATATTAGGTACAAGTTTTGATATACTGATGTGAAATATATGTCTTATAACTATATGATAGCATAAAAATTGCCTGTTTCAAGCTTCTAATCTAATATCTATTTTCTCTTATTTGATGATTAAGAACTGGATGGATTACTTCAGTCTGTGAGTATACCAGTTAGAAAGAGATAAGCACCTGTTGGCCTAAGGAAGCCAGTACTTGCTCTGTGTGGATCACAACTCGATTCTCATCAAGAACTTCGATTAATATTTCGCGTTCAGCTGGAATCTGCCACTTGTTTTCATTGTCAATTAGGAAAGTACTAATTTGATTAAACCCTAACAACGTGGGGTCTTCAAATGACCAACGAAATGTAAGTCTCGAATTGGCCATGTCATTGATATTGAAATCTATAGTCGCGGATGGCACAACAAACATTTCTACTAGGATGGCAGAATCATAAGTCCATCTTCTAAAAGACAATATTTCATCAATTCCCTGCTTACTTTTTAGAAAGTAATATCTGTCATCTTTCGTCCTCAAGCTTTGATTTATCTGATCAAACCTAAGAGATGGATCCATAGTTGTTAACTCATTTAGGAAATCCATATCGCGCTCTTCTTCATATTTAAAGCATCCTTCCTTGCCACTGTATTGCATGGTGTCCCACTTTATAATAAAGCTTCCGCCAAATTGATCAAGCATGCTCAGTCGAACTCCTTCAATACCTTGATCATCGTATGCATTAATTACTTTCCCTGTGATGGAAAGATATCTTGTTGGATCGTCAATAGGTGAGACTTCACAAACATCATCAGAGCAGGAGAATGCTATCACTATTAAAAAAGAGAAAGCTGATATGATTTGAGTTAATGTCATTTGGCAATTAAAGTATAATCTAACAACATGATTTTCTAAGATGGTTCATTGTGGAAAGATATGACTTATTGACTTAAGTCAATGAAGCTTGG
>CALHUZ010000275.1 GCA_938039305.1 uncultured Saprospiraceae bacterium | reverse complement strand
TAGTCTCCTCTTTAGACTGATCTGCTTGCACGGCTATACAACCATCTATATTATTGGCCTTTAGAATAGGTGAAAGATCTTCAGGCAAAAAGTCCTTCTTTAAAACCTGCATTTGATCATTGATCCATGAGTGCTTATCAGAGTTATATTTCCAAAAATGTTGGTGAGCGTCTATGCGAATCATGCTAAAGCTGAGTTTCTAATTTAAAGATCTGTTCCATCGGCGTCCATTTTTGCATCTCAGTAGCCCAAGGAACTGATTGCTGAAAGGTAGACATGAGCTGCTCCCACTCTTGCACCTTAGGATTAGAGGCATCCATTTCTGCTTTGCGATTACCATCATAATCATCTTCAACTTCCATAATCATAAATAGACGATTGCCTATCAAGTATATCTGCATATCCAGAACGCCAGCAGCTTTTATACTAGCCGTGATTTCAGGCCAAATATTGCCAGACTCATGATGCTCCTTATATTTGGCAATAACCTCTGTATCATCCTTTAGATCACAAGCAAAACATAGTCGATTCATTCTTCAGGCAGTTAATTCAAAAAATCTAAATAGACACTAACCTTTTCGCTGTTCTCCATCCATAAATGGCTATGACCACAAAGCATATGATCGGAACAATGTAGGATAATTGTACGCCCAAATTATCCAATACAATGCCTTGAATAGGAGGAAATAAAGAGCCGCCAGCAATCGCCATCACAAGCCCTGCCGCTCCCAACTTCGCGTCTTCGCCGATGCCTTTAAGAGCGATGCCATAAATAGTCGGAAACATTAAAGACATGCATCCTGATATACTAATCAATGCATATAATCCAGTTCTACCTCCTACAAAAATAACAGGAATTAAAAACACTAAAGCTAAAATAGACAGATACATCAAGAGCCTTCCTGGTTCTATATATTTCAATAAAAATGTACAAATAAATCTGCTTACCACAAATAGGATCATAGCGTAGAAATTATAATTAACCGCGTATGTAGATGCTTCTGATTCTATCATTCCTTCTGCCATCAGTACCTCTGTCCCATAGTGTATGGTATAAGTCCAAACAGCTATCTGAGCACCTACATAAAATGCTTGTGCAATTACCCCTTCTTTATACTTTGCATTCTTCATTAATCTTCTAAACGTTCCTTTCAAATCCAACTTAGATCCATCACCATCGTTCTTAGGCATCTTTGTAAAATAGATCAAGAGAAATACAACGACTAAGACAAGTGTAATCGTCACATACGGTCCTCGCACAATGGACAAATCATCCATCTTCACTATATCAAATTGGTCAGGTGACAAGTTAGTGCGTTCTGATGCGCTCAGTTTGTTGAGCTTTCCAAGTATATAATCTTTAGCTACTAATATGCCAATGATCGATCCCATCGGATTAAAAGACTGAGCTAGATTTAATCTCTGTGTAGACGTAGCCTCATCTCCCATCGAGAGGATATATGGATTAGCACTTGTCTCCAGAAAACTCAAACCACAGGTCATAATGAAGAAGGCTGCACAAAACGGCCAAAAGATACCGCCCATACTCGCCGGTATAAACAGCAACCCACCAAATGCATAAAGCGTCAGCCCAATCAATATCCCAGACTTATAAGAATACTTCTTTATAAAGATGGCAGCAGGAATGGCCATAAAACAATATCCTGCGTAAAATGCAAACTGAACAAAAGAACTGATGAAAGCACTTTGATTAAAGATGGTTCCAAAAGCTTTGACTAAGGGGTTAGTGATATCATTAGCAAATCCCCAAAGTGCAAAGCAAAATGTAATTAGTATAAATGGAATAATTAAATCCTTAGAAACTACAACTTTACTTTGGTCGGCCATGATCTAATCGTTAGTAATAATTAAAGAAGTTGTCACTCTATAAAGAGATGCCTCTCTTCCAAGGTATAAAATCATCCTGACCTAAGCGCACGGCAGCCGGGGTTTCTACGCCACTCGCCACATCGATTATATATTCTAATAATGCTCTACCTCTTTCTTCTATAGTACTCTCTCCGGTGATGATGCTTCCTGTATTGAAATCCATTATATCAGTCATTCTTTCATACAAGGCGTTGTTAGTAGATACTTTGATGACTGGTGCTACTGGATTTCCAGTTGGGGTACCAAGACCTGTTGTGAAGAGTATGATATTAGATCCGGCACTTGCTAATCCTGTAGTACTTTCTACATCACTACCTGGAGTACAAAGAAGATTTAGCCCTGGCTTGGTTACTATTTCTGTATAATCGAGTACATCATTAATCGGTGAGGTGCCTCCCTTCTTAGCTGCCCCTGCAGACTTGATAGCATCTGTGATTAATCCATCTCTGATATTTCCCGGAGAGGGATTATCTTCAAAACCAGATCCTTGATTAAATGCCACGTTATGATATGACTCCATAAGCACCATGAACTTTTCAGCAAGGTCGCGAGAAGTACATCTATTAATGAGTTCTTGCTGAACGCCACATAGTTCTGGGAACTCTGAAAGAACTGTGGCGCCTCCTAATGCCGTCAACAAGTCAGATGTATGCCCTAGAGTAGGATTAGCCGAAAGACCAGAAAAGCCATCTGATCCACCACACTCAAGTCCTATAACAAGCTTTGACAAAGGTGCCGGACTACGCTCTACTTTATCAGCTTCTATTAATCCAACGAACGTCTGCTTCACAGCATCTGCTATGAAATGACGTTCTGATTTACTTTGTTGTTGTTCTAAAAAATGAACAGGTTTTTTATAATTAGGAGACATTACATCTAATGCCGTTTCTAACATTTCTAATTGTGCTTTCTGACATCCCAAACTTAGAATCGTAGCGCCTGCCACATTAGGATGAGCTATGTAACTTGCCAATAGTCGACACAATACTTCTACGTCTTGTTCTATCGCTCCACATCCACCATCATGTCTTAGAAACTTAATGCCATCGACATTTTTAAATATTCTATTCTTTTTAATTTCTTGAGACTCAAGTATAATATCTGAAGCAAGAATAGCTTCCGCAGAACCACCATTCTGATATAGATCAACTAATGACTGTGTGTCTACCACAAAGTCCTTTTGATTAGCATAACCTAACTGCTCCAACATAGAAGCTTCGATGGTTTCTAAGTTTCGATTTTCGCAAAAGACCAAAGGGATAACTATCCAATAATTCAACGTCCCCACCTTTCCATCAGGACGATGATATCCCATGAAGGTTTGATCTTTAAAAGAACTGACATCTGGACCTGTCCAATCAATCTTCGAATCTGTGATCGTATAGTCCGTCGTATCATGAACAGTATTTTTAGTGGAAATACGCCCTCCTTTGGGTATGGTCATTACAGCCTTTCCTACCGTCACTCCATACATCGTGATTGGATCACCAACTGACATATCGTGCGTAGCAAACTTATGCTTCGCAGCAACATCATCTACAAGGACGTAATCAACGCCTTCATAACTTATTTTATCTCCCTCTTCCAAGTCACAAAGAGCGACGATCACATTGTCTTCAGGATGAACTTTTAGTGAATTCCTAATCATCTAATATCGATATTACCATATGACTTATGTCAAACCCTAAAGTAAGTTATTTATATCCTTCTTAGAGCTGAAGTTGGATCCAATTCCCTTTCCAACCCTTATAGAACATTTAAGATATACAAAATGACAACACCAACAGATTATTGAAATCAGCTTAATCTTTTAGCTATGAAAACTAATCCCTTTAGGATCTTTTAGATCAACTAATTAGTTTTATATCAAATGACAGTTCATGTCATCTTTCATTGAATCTTAGGTAATTTCCGCGATGTACATAAATCGACTCTATTTAATTCTTATAGTTTTCTTCATTTCTCTCTCAGCACAGGCCCAGATAGACAGCTCTCAGGTTCATTCTTCACCATATACGGTTATCTATAATCATCTGTATTATCTGCAACATGAGACCTATGATCCAGGCAGAGCAGCATTATCCTTTCCTGATATTGGTTTAGACAATGTCAAGGTTGCTGGCAAGCTGAAAGGATATCTTGATGGTAAGGGCTTCTATATCGATATCACAAGAGTTCCAAAATCTCCTAACTATGTGGATAGCACGAATCTCGAGTCTATCTACTTTCTCAATAAAGGAGCATCTCTCGTATATGTGGAAAAGACAGGGGATTCGTGGTCATATGGCATCACTACTACGAAGCAAGCAGCAGCACTCTATAAAGAAGTATATCCTTGGGGCGGCAACATCATCAGCTATTTCTCTGCGCCTATATGGAAGTATACCATCCTCGGGCTCACACTCTTTCAGTATTTCGGCTTTTTTATCATTCTACTTTGTGCTTGGATCATATACAAGATCTTTAGATTAATCATTCAGAGAATACTCACCAACGGCATACAAAGATACTTTGGATTATCTGCTACGATAGACGAGCCTATTCTTAAGGCGACAAGAATTATCGGTTTGCTGATATCCATTCGATTCATACTGTTCTTAACCCCTTTGTTGCATTTACCCATTGTCTTTGGTTCTGGACTAATCAAGATCTTCACAATCGCTTCTATCGCTTTGATTGTTTATTTGCTCATACAGATAGCGACTATAGTACTTCATTACATAGAAGATGCTACTAAGCGAACTACCAGTGCCATGGATGATCAGCTCCTACCCATCTTGAGTCGATTTATATATGGAGCGATTTGGGTTTTGGGGGTGATATATATATTGGACTATTTAGGCATTAATATCACAGCACTATTGGCCGGTATTTCTATAGGAGGATTAGCTTTGGCCTTGGCTGCTCAGGATACAGTAAAGAACTTTTTCGGATCAATCATGATCTTCATAGATCGGCCATTTCAGATAGGTGATTGGATCAGTTTCGATGGTTCTGAAGGAGTAGTCGAAGAAGTCGGAGTGCGATCTACCCGCATCCGATCATTTGCCAATTCTTTATTCTATGTGCCAAATGGCATGCTGGCCAATAAAGTAATCAACAATATCGGTCTGCGACCTTCAAGAAGATTTAGAATGGTGCTTGGGCTAACTTACAATACACCACCAGATAAGATTGAACAATTTGTGGATGGTGTCCGTGACTTACTTACCGAGCATCCACAGATTGTGAATGACAATTTTGAAGTACACTTAAATGACTTGGCTGCTAGTTCTATCAACATCCTCGTTTATAGTTTTATAAGTACAGATGAATGGAGTGTTGAATTAAAAACAAAGCACGAATTGATATTATCATTCTTGCATCTTGCACAGGGTCTTGGGATATCTTATGCGTTCCCTTCTCAATCTTTATATATAGAATCGAACATGGGTGATAATGCACCGATTATGTGATAACGTCATGAATACGTGAGATGACGATGAAGTGCCAGGTGGTATATTTACCGTTCTTTTGTAAAGAAAAGACTTTTACCATGCGTGAATTATTTAAACAATCGGGACTTATCTATCTATACTTCGCACTTGGATTAATTGGTCTAATAGTATTTCAAGGTTGTTCTGAAGATGAACCTTCCTCTGTATCTCAGCCTATGGTGATTACTCCACCAATGACTACACCTGAGACAGTTGAAGAAAAAATCATAGCCCAACTCAGCTTTAATACGAATGGCAGCGTCCCTATTCTTTCCAAAGATGATTATGTAGAAGGTATTTTGACGATCAAAGGTCTCACTGAAGAAGAAAATATAATGGTCGATGCAAGGATAAGAGGCAGAGGTAATTCAACTTGGCAGCTACCAAAAAAGCCTTTTAAAATAAAGCTGAATGATGATGCTTCTGTTTTGGGAATGGCTCCAGAAAAAGACTGGGTGTTATTGGCCAACTATATAGATGGTACTCACTTATTGAATGCTGTAGGCATGAAAATCGGTCAATTGTTAGAGATGCCATATACCAACACAATGATACCCGTAGAGGTAACCATCAACAATGAATACCTCGGCTTATACAATTTAACAGAGCAAGTAGAAGTAAAGACCAATAGAGTCAATGTTGGCGATGACGGCATCTTGTTAAATATAGATTCCAACTTTGATGAAGAATGGCAATTCAAATCAGAATCTTACAATTTGCCCGTTTCTGTGAAGTATCCAAAAGAAATGGATGCAGATAAACTGGCTTCTATAAGAAGTCAGTTTGAAACGTTAGAAGCATTAGTGGCTGATAGTGACTTTCCAAACAATCAATATCTCGATTATATAGATGATGTTTCCATCGCCAAATATTTAATTACCTACATGCTAACGGGCAATGAGGAAATCAACCATCCTAAAAGCACTTATCTACATAAGACGAGTACTGGAAAATTTGTAATGGGTCCAATATGGGATTTTGATTGGGCTTTTGCATTTGAAGGTTCATTCGACCACTTTAGTAGTTTTAACAGACCTTTATTCTGGACGCCTATTTCAAAGCCTGGTAGTCAGTTCTTTTCAAAATTAATGTCTGATCCAAAGATTCAATCTTTGATAAAAGAACAATGGAGTGTTTTTAAGAAA
>CALHUZ010000274.1 GCA_938039305.1 uncultured Saprospiraceae bacterium | reverse complement strand
GATATAACCATCATCGGCAATGACACTACCCAGACGATCCTTGATGGGATGGGTACAAGTCGCATATTTGAAATAACAAGTGGTGCTACTGTTGCAATAGAGGGGCTGACCATTCAGAATGGTGGTGGTGTAACTGAAGGCGGAGGTGTGAAGAATGAGGGTGAGCTGACATTGTCAGATTGTAAAGTAATTATGAATCTACTCTCATCTGCATCTGCAACATTGAGGGGAGGTGGAGTACACAATATTGGCACATTGACAATACGAGGATGTGATATATCCTATAACTCATTAGCTCACACAGGAGGTTTCAATTCAGATGTCGAAGGTGGAGGGATTTATAGTAGGGGGGTACTAATCATCAGTACTTCTGATATATCTCACAATGAGATAGAATCGAATGGAAGTCGAGATATAGAAGGAGGAGGAATTTATACTTCTGGAAATAATTCAGTCTTTACTTTAAAATACTCAAGGATGGCTAATAACCTCTGCTCTGCAAGTGGTACTGAAGGCGCTCGAGGAGGTGCTATCTACATGAGTCATGGATCATGTGACATAAGTTCTTCAATTATAGTTAATAATACAGCTCAAGCGATTTCGGATGATTCTGAAGGAGGGGGAGTTTTTACTCTTAATGGAACATTAACTATTACTAATGTTGAAATAACTGATAATAGAGCTGTCTCAATGGATGATATTGCTATAGGCGGTGGAGTAAAAAGCAGTTCTACTGAATTCATTATTAGAAACAGTAAAATCACAGGAAATGAAGCAAGAGGATTTAATAGAGCAGAAGGCGGCGGCCTTAATGTATTTAATTCCTTTAAAGCCTACAATACCGTCATATCTGGAAATATAGCTCGCACTATTTCTATCCTTCCTTCTGGTGCTACTGCTTTAGGAGGGGGACTTAGAATAAATGGTGGAACGATGAATAATTGTACCATCGCTGGTAACGAAGCCAGTAATGAAAATCTAAATACAACAGCAAGGGGTGGTGGGATCTTCACTAATAATGCATTGAAATTGAAAAATACAATAGTTGCAAAAAATGTAGCAGGTACATTAAGTTCAGATGGGCCGGATATTAGAAGCTCTAATCAAGTTATAGACTTGGGTAATAATCATGTGATGCACCCCTCTGGGGGTCATGGTGTCACATCGGGTAATGATATAGACCCTATGTTTTTAGTAGATGTGCCGAGTGCACCAAATACTGGTGGTGACCTCAGACTCTTGTGTACCTCTACTGCTGTAGATGGAGGCACACCAGATACAACTGAAGCAGGCGTAGGTCTGATAGATCTGGATAGTCTTCCACGGGTTGTCGGAGCACACATCGATATAGGGGCGTATGAGCGACTGTTAGGCTGTCATGAGATAGAAGTTTTAGGTGATGGAATAGAAGTGGCAGATAGCGCGACCATTGACCTTGGTATCGTTTGTGACCAATTAGTGGATACGTTATATATTATGAATGCGCAGGCTCATTTTTTAATTATAGATACGATTATAATGGACGCTGCAGGTGTGGGCTTGTCACAGTTTGGACTTAATGTAGCATCCGTCAGTTATCCAGACACGCTTGCTCGTGGAGATTCTCTTCTATTCATAATTACTTTTATGCCTACGTCTATTAATGCAGATACCGCTTTAATTAGAATCCAAACCAATGATACCGATGAGTCGGTCTATGATCTTGTATTATTGGCGTCAGGGGACTTGGATCCTCCTTTAGTATCTTGTAAAGACACTACTATTACCTTAGATGTTACTGGCAATGTAAGTATAGACTCTTCTTTCGTTTTGGCTTTATTTAGTGATAATTGTGGCATACAAAGCGTACTTCTGAGTGAGGATTCTTTTGGCATACCCGACATAGGTTTACAAACTGTCGATGTTACTGTTAGTGATGGCGCTAACAGTGCCACGTGCATGGCAGAGGTAACAATAACAACGCCTTGTAGTACTGTGGTCACCAATACGAACGATAGTGGATGCGGCTCTCTAAGATTTGTGATCTCTGAAGCATCCGCAGGTGACACTATAACTTTCTATCCATCGATCAATGGAGATACTATCATTCTCACTTCTGGGCAAATTATTTTAAATAAAGACCTCGTAATATCGGGAAATGGTATGGATAGCACTATCATAGATGGCAATGGGAGTGACCGGATATTTGAAGTATCTTCTCAAAGAACTGCAAACCTGAAAAATTTATCTATTCATAATGGAGGTAATGTTTCTCAAGGCGGCGGCATACAAAATGAAGGAGTTCTCAAGCTGACAGATTGCACTTTACAAAACAATAAAACAACTACCTTAACTTCATCACGTGGAGGTGCTATATATAATAGAGGAGACTCTCTTATAATAGATAATTGTCGAATACTAAATAATCAGTCAACAATATCCGCAGGAGGAATCTATAGTTCTAATTCATCAGGAACTGTTGTTCAAATTAAAAACTCTGCTATCGAAAATAATTCAATAGTTCCTGTGGGAACTACAGGAGCCACAATCACTGGAGGAGGTATTAGCAATAATATTAATTCTAAGATGACAATTGAAAACAGTATTATTTCTGGCAACAGTATAAATACGACAGGAAATAAGCAAGCACGCGGAGGAGGAATTCATAATAGTGGTGAATTAACTATAGTCCACTGCGAAGTTCGAAATAATGAGACTTTCTCTGAGGAATCATTATCTCAAGGAGGCGGAATTTATAATAATAACGGAGCTATTACAATTGAAAGTTCTAAAATTACTTCTAATGCTGCTTCAAGCAATA
>CALHUZ010000273.1 GCA_938039305.1 uncultured Saprospiraceae bacterium | reverse complement strand
CATGGTCATACCTGTTGGAGGTGAAAATGGACAAGAGATGATCCGTTACATAAAAACGGCTGAAGGCTCTTGTAAAAAGGAGAATCATGGCCCTTGTGCTTTTGTTCCAATGTTAGGTGGTGTATCTCGATAATATTGCGTAAATAAATCTTCTCATTCATTCTACCGATCCCAGACAAAATCTGACTCGCGAATAACTTATCAAAATCAGTTTGATCTTATTAAAGACGTATTTGACAAAAGTCGACATCAGCTCTTTTCTCATGATACTATCTAAGTCACATTTCTTGATTCAATTAAGAGAATAGTGATAACTTTGCTTCGTGAATAAGTCAATCAGACATATAAATGCCACTCTCAGAAGTAGGCGACTCAGGGCCGAAAGGTCCTAACATTTTCTTTCGCAAGGATAGCAGATTCGCTATCCTACCATCCTATTATATAAATATTCAACAACCTTTTCAGAGCAGATTCTGACTATTACTATGTCTCACAATATTAACATCCGTAAAGCCGACCAAGGTGATTATATCCATGCCGAGACAATCTCTCAGTGGTACTTGCGCTCTTCTCAAGAACGTGGTACTGGTATCGCTATGAGGTCAGCTGAATACTTGAAAACAAAAATTGAGAACGGAAACGCTATCATAGCCTTTGTAGACGATGCACTTGCTGGCTTCTGTTATGTAGAAGTTTTTAATTCGGGCGAATATGTTTCCAATAGTGGATTGATTGTCACTAATGAATTCCGCCGAATGGGCCTGGCCAAAAAAATCAAGAAGATAGCTTTTAATCTTGCCAAGGACAGCAATCCCGAGGCGAAGGTTTTTGGCATCACCACGAGCGATGTCGTTATGGGCATCAATAGTGATCTTGGCTATAGACCGGTATCTTTTAGCCAACTCACACAAGATGAGGAATTTTGGAAGGGCTGTAGTAGTTGTAAAAACTATGATATCCTAACCAGAAATGAAAAGAAGATGTGTCTTTGCACAGCGATGCTCGCACCTTCTAAGAATGAACAAATGAAATTGGATTTAGAAAAGATGATTATTCAACCTACAAAAAAGAAAGATGAGTAAACCTAATGTGGTCTTAGCATATAGCGGAGGATTAGATACTTCTTACTGTGTTCTCTATCTCCAAGAGCAAGGTTATGATGTACATGCTGTCCATGTAAATACTGGTGGATTTGATAATACTGAGGTTATAGAACTTGAAAAGCGCGCGCTCAGCATGGGCGCCATCACTTTTAAAAGTATCAATAACGAACAAGAATATTATGCGAAGTGCTTGAGATATCTCCTTTACGGAAATATACTTCGGAACAACACCTACCCTCTTTCAGTAAGCTCAGAAAGAGTCTTTCAATCAATAGCGATATTAGAATATTGTCAAGAAGTAGGAGCTACTCATGTGGCCCATGGAAGCACAGGAGCAGGCAATGATCAAATTAGATTTGACGGGGCATTCGAAAGTCTTGCAAGTCACATCACGGTCATAACACCCATCCGTGACCAACAACTATCAAGACAAGAAGAGATAGACTACATCAATGCTCGTGGTTTTAAATGGACGCAAGAAAAAGCTGACTACTCTATCAACCAAGGCCTCTGGGGAACAAGTATAGGCGGGAAAGAAACATTAACAAGTAGAGATACACTACCAGAAGAAGCATGGTTACACAATTGTAAAAAGGAAGAACCAACAGAAGTTGAAATCACTTTTAGCAAAGGTCAAGCCATCGCTCTTGATGGCCACAGATATGACACTCCAGTTGATCTCATAAAAGAATTTAACAAGAGAGGTTATGCTTATGCCATCGGTCGAGATATCCATGTCGGAGATACCATCATAGGCATCAAAGGTCGCGTAGGTTTTGAAGCACCTGCAGCATTAATGCTGATCAAAGCGCATGAGCTACTAGAAAAACATACACTTTCTAAGTGGCAGATACATTGGAAAAAACAACTTTCAGACTGGTATGGCATGTTCCTTCATGAAGGAAAGTACCTCGAGCCCGTCATGCGAAATATAGAAGGATTTCTTGCTGACTCACAAGACACTGTCAATGGTAAAGTATACGTCAAACTCTATCCTTACCGATTTGAGCTAATTGGAATCGATTCTAAAAATGACCTAATGAATTCTACGTTTGGTCAATACGGCGAAACGAATCTTGCTTGGACAGGCGAGGACGCCAAGGGGTTCACGAAGATTTATTCTAATGCTGATAAAATATTTTATCACGTCAACGAAGACAAAAAATGAGTAAAGTAAAAGTAGGTGTTGTAGGAGGTGCAGGGTATGTAGGTGGTGAGATGATCAGATTATTACTCCATCATGATCATTGTGATTTAGCATTTGTATCAAGCAGAAGTCAAGAAGGGAAGCTCGTAAGCGCCATTCATCCAGATTTGAAAGGATGGACCAACTTAACATTCTCATCAGAGTACAACAATGATGTGAATATAGTTTTCTTATGTATGGGTCATGGAAAGTCAAAGCCGTATTTAGAAAAAGCGAGCCTACCTGAAGATTGCTTAGTCGTAGATCTTAGCAGGGACTACAGGTTAACAAAAGACGCTGCAGGATTCGTCTATGGTCTTTGCGAGCTAAATAAAGGTGCCATTCGAAATTCAAAACTAATTGCTAATCCAGGTTGCTTTGCTACTTGCATACAGTTGGGATTGTTGCCACTAGCCGCTTCTAATAATTTAAACAATGATATCCATGTCACCGCTATAACAGGCAGTACAGGCGCAGG
>CALHUZ010000272.1 GCA_938039305.1 uncultured Saprospiraceae bacterium | reverse complement strand
AAAGAACCTACCAATACGAGTAGAAACTCTGTCAAACTTGGGTTTGGTAATGGAGGTGCTTATATGGGGCAATTTGTATCATCAGGTGCTATCAAGGAAGATAAGGTCTATTATCGATTTTCATCTCAATATCAAAACTTTGATGGCTTGTTGACGAATCAATTCTTGGATGAGAAAGTTGACTACAGCAAAGACTTAACCCTAAGAGGTCAATTGATCATGACTCCTTCAACTAAGTTTAAAGCTACGATTGGATTACAATACATAGATACTGATGCTGGAGCTACGTATTACTCTATAGCGCCTTCGAGCGTTGACAACGATGCATTTCTCAATCTTTTAGATCCGAATCCTGAAGCTGGCAATAACGTTATCTCTCAAGATGTGTATGGAGATTCTAACATGAAGAATATTTTTGCTACAGTTAATCTGAGATATAATTTTGATAATGTTAAATTACAAAGTATCACGTCTTACAATGATGTGCAGCGCTCTACATTTGGGGATCTTGATTTTACAGAAGTTTTCTTTTTGGATCAAGGGGAGACAAATGATACAAAATCATTCAATCAAGAAATACGGCTAAGTAATAGTAATACTTCCTCTAAGGTAGGATGGAGTGTGGGCGGTTTCTATCAAAATGTAGAAAGACCTTTTTTTCAATCTGACTATACTTTAAGTGATGAATTTGCAGTGACAGATTATACTAATACGATCTCAACAATAGCGTTATTTGGTTTCGTAGATTATAAATTAACGAATAAGTTTACCGCTTCTGCTGGTCTTAGATATGATAACGATAATTTTGAGCAGGATGATAGATTAGGAGGAGTTGTAAGCGAAAGATCTAATAGTATCTTACAGCCTAAGCTATCATTAAGTTATCAGGCATCTGATGCAGCATTGCTATATGCTAATTATGGAAGAGGGTATAGAGCTGGAGGGTTTAATCCTCAGATTACAGATCTCTATAATGCTGATTTTAAAGATGAACTATCTGATAATTATGAATTTGGATTTAAAACCTCTTCTTGGAATAATCGCTTCCAGTTTAATGGTGCTGTTTTCTTTTCAGACTTCTCAGATAGACAGCAATTTGCAATAGCTACAGAATTCTTTATACCAGGAAATTTCAATTATGAAAAAAGTACAATCACAGGGTTTGAGTTAGATACGAAGACAAGACTTTCTAAGCACTTAGATGTTCTATTTAGCTACGGATGGGTAGATTCTAAAATTGATGCTGGTGGATTCACTGGTGGGTCTGATGGAATGGCTACTAACTTAAATGAGGTCAATGGGAATATCACTTCCTTCGTTCCAAGAAGCAACTTTAATCTTGGTTTAGCTTCTAATTTTAAAGTTGGAAGTGAAGGTGCTCTGAATCTCAATGTAAATCTGAATGGAACAGGCAAAATATATTGGTCGGACTTCAATGACGCAGAATCTACATCAGATGGATATCAGTTACTAGATGTCCGTGCTACTTACTCGATTAAAAAATTACAATTTTCGCTTTGGGGAAAAAATATTCTTGATCAGCAGTACTACTTGGAGTTCGATTCATTTGGTTTTGGCTGGAGAGGAAGACCTGCAACTTTTGGAGTGACGATAGGTCTTGACATATAATAAGACTTTTTTTTTATAAAAGAGATCTATGAGCAATGAGCAGGTTGCGGTTATCGATGAGGTAGCTGATGTGATTATTAATAAGATGTTTCGAGTTGCAAAAGGTGAGACAATAGCGATCACTACTGATCCTGGTTCACATATGAATATTGTCTCTGCAATGACATCAGTGGTGACTGATCTTGGTGGAATTCCCATGGTTATCCAAGTTCCACTGGCCAAAGGAGATGCAGATGCTGGGATCGATGATTGGCCGTCGGATGCTTTGTCAGCAGCACTATGCACTGTTGATGTATGGATAGAGATGAACTCTGTAACTATGCTCTATTCAAGGATCTGGGAAGAAGCGATGAGTAGAAACAAGAAACTTAGGTATCTTGTATTAGGGGCAAGTACGCTACAATCTTTACATCGTGTTTTTACGGGTTATGATGTGCCAACTCTTGGTAGGTTTTTAAGTGCTACAATGTCTCTCGTCGAGAAAGCTAATCTGATTAGAATCACAAGTGAGAACGGTACGGACGTCAGTTATCATACAGACCCATCCTATGCTTTTGACATAGATGATGGGGATTACTCAAGACCTATATTTGGTACAGCGCCGGGCTATGTTAATATAGTACCAAAACAGGGTAGTATGAATGGTCGTATTGTATTTGATGAACTTATGAATGCGGATGTATTTGGTTCAGATGGTCAGGTAGCATTTATAATGAAAGATGGAGGCATAGAAAAAGTAGAAGGAAATACTGAGGCTGCAAAATTTGAAGAATATCTCGCTGACTTTAATGATCCAAATATGTACAAGATATCTCACAACATGATTGGACTTAACCCAAGTGTCCGAGAGTTGAGTGGGGAGATTGTAGAAGACGAACGGATATGGGGTGGTGTAGATTTTGGGTTCGGGCACACGAGTCCCATAGATATGCCACCTGACGGTCAAATGGCAAAGTCACACTTTGACGGTGTCGTTGGCAAAGCAACCATGTATCTTGACGGAGTTAAGATTTTAGACAATGGTGTAGTCTGTCACCCCGATCTGATTGAGTTGTCAGAAGAGCTGATTGGGAAGGGAGACTGATATCAGCTTATAGACTATGTCAGATAATATTCAATATACTAACAGTAAGGTGCAGCCAGAAGATTTTACTTCAGGCTGGAGTGTTGGTCTTATATTGGTGGGCTTAGGAGTGTCACTTCCCGTATTGTATTTGGGAGCAGAGATGACACTAGCTATGGGTATGCAGAATGCCCTCATTGCATTTGGGCTCTCGACATTGGTGCTTACAGTCCTATGTCTTGTGACTACCTTAATAGGAAATAGATCTAGACTTTCTACTTATATGATTCTTCGTTTTCCTTTCGGGAAGCAAGGGGCAAAAATCATTAACCTATTGATTGGCCTCAGCCTTTTGGGCTGGTTTTCGGTTGCTTTAGAATTTTTGTCTGATGCAATTGCCAATACATCTGAGGAATTGCTCGGGTTAAAGATTCCATTGGCGATAATCATTATTTTGGGTAGTCTTTTTATAACCGTTACGACCATTTATGGTATTCGTACACTGGAGAAGTTAGCTAATGTGGCAGTACCCGTTTTATTAGTATTTCTTATTTATGTTGTCTATGTCTCAGTAGGACAAGCGACAGATATTAGTGCAATAACTGAGCGAGTGGACGTAGCACCACTCTCCTTATTTGAAGGAACATCTGCGTTGATCGGTTCTTCTATTTTAATGCCTGTACTGATGGCGGATTTTTCCAGATACATTTATAATGACAAGCAAAGCTTATTGTCTGTGCTGGGTATAGCTATTGGTACTCCATTGGTGTGGGGGATAGCTGCTATTTTATCGATTAAAACTGGACAAGTCGATATCATAATGATCATGAAGCATTTTAGCTTGATCTTGCCTGCCTTTGTACTCATATTCGTCTCTACGTGGGTGACCAATGCGACTAACCTGTATTCGGTTGCATTAACATTTTCTACTATTATAGATCATTGGACGTATACCAAATGGGTGCTCGTCACTAGTGTTGTTGGAACGCTCATGGCGCTTGCAGGATTCTCTGATTACTTCATCGAATTCTTAAACATTCTGGCTGTTTTTTCACCAGCTATTGCGGCGATTTATATCATCGATTTCTTTTACATTAGAAAGCAGGATTATAATTTAGACAAAGTAATCGATTGGGGATTGCCTGCCTTGCTGGCTTGGTTGCTGAGTACTATATTAGCATGTTGTTCTTATTATGATGTAATCACTTTGTCTGGTGCTTACTTTGTAGATTCTTTTCTGATCGGGGGGATTGCATATGTACTCTTCAGTCGGTCGCGATTAAGTACAGGATTGACGATCGATAATGATGTCTGATAGGTAATCTCTTTAAAAGAAACTCTCTCTTATACTTCTACATCTTCTGTTCGATAGAGCTTTGGTGATAAGCCTGTTTGATTTTTGAAAAAATTACTAAAGTGAGAAGGAGATTTAAAATTCAGAATATAAGCTATTTCAGAAACGGTAAAGGTCGAGTATTCCAGATACTTTTTAGATTCTAAGATGATGTTGTTGTAGATAGTCTGAGATGCTGAGACGCCCGTTAGGCTATTGCAAAGCCTGTTTAGATGAGTTGTTGTAATATTAAGTTGTGCGGCATAGTCTTTAACCTTTACTCTTGCGTCAATTTTTTCTCTTATTAGTTTTTTGAATTTTCTAAGATGTATATATTCCTTGCTTTCTTTTTTGTAAGAAGACTCAGTATTTTCTTTTTCGCAGAGTTTGTTAATATAATATAAGATAAGGCCGACTATCGAATGATTAAAGATCCAATTGTTTAGTCCATTGTCACTTTTTTCTCGCTGCATTTGTTCGCACAGATCTGTTATAGATTTATACAGATGATCATTCTCCAGATTTTCTATTAGCCTAACAGATGAGAAGTCGGAAAAGGCAGTTGGGTGTTGTTTAAGGATTTCATCCAGAATATTTTGTGAAAGCGTTACGGTCCAACCATTGGTCGGTTGCTCAAATTTAAAACTATGCAAATGGTCCTCAGGAATTAGAATTATCGTTGGTTCAGATATTATTTTTTTTACTGTATCTGATTTAAAGAAGATCATGCCACCATCGATAATACTAATTTGAAAAAGCGAAGAATGCAGATGTGACTTTACGTGTCCATTGTGTTTTTCTTTATTCCATTGAAGAGGTTCGATGAATAGGAAATAAGGATCCACTTCCAAATGCCCTTCCCCGTATATCACCAAATTCTCAACATTCAGCTTACCACTTTTCATATAGCGATTTTTCAAAAATATTTTGAGAATTTGATTGCATCAGCATACAGAATAAAATTTTGTCCATATTCTTATGATTTAGAATTAGTACTTTATTTTCTAAAAATATGCAATATGGATGAAATTACATTCATAATTCGAACATTAAATCTTTCTGATCCTTGGTATTTGCCTACATTAATTGTTGTCGTAAGAACCATTCATTTTAATGTCTAATTAATTCAGTAACAATTTTTGGAAATGAAAAATCATCTATTCAAACTCATTTTATTTTCTGGAGCTATATTCTTAAGCTTCAGTTCATTCGCCCAGACAACCATATCTGGCGTTATTACCGATGGAGATTCTGGAGAAGCTCTTATTGGGGCCAATATCATCATATCAGGAACTTCTGTCGGAACAACTTCTGACTTGGATGGGACCTATTCTCTCACGAGCAACAAAGCTTTGCCTTGGAATATTGAAGTATCCTTTACTGGATTTTCGACTCAAACTATAGTAGTTG
>CALHUZ010000271.1 GCA_938039305.1 uncultured Saprospiraceae bacterium | reverse complement strand
CATTGTATCACAGGTATTGTCTTCATGGTTTATATCAAAGATATATTCTGAAGGCTGATATATCATTGTATCTAGGTAAGTGATAGTATCTCCACGACATATCTCTAACGTGTCATTAAGTAATGCTACTGTTGGACTATAGGCATATGGCCCGTACACTTTACATGTCAAGTCATTGTCTAAAACCTCTATGTAATATGGGCTATTATCAACATCATTTAGAATTAAGGATGGCTCTATTTGCTCATTTATCAAAGAGTCAGATTGGTACCACTGATATCCTAGAGCACTCGAATCGTTATATGAGATAGTTAGAGGAGTGATACATGGATCACTAATCAAGTCGATTTGATTTTGAATGGTATCTAAAGTTTCATAAGGGACTACATTATTCTGAATCGCAGTCCCAAGAAATTCACCAAAACCAAATTGAGGTACTCTTGTCTCGATCTCTAATTCTGAAGCCTGTGCATCTGGATTATGAACGATTCCATATTCCTCTCCTTCATAACCAAAAAAGTAGATTTTGTTATCTGGCCCTAATCCTACTGTGGGTGAACTTCTAATTGCTCTAAATTCGTATTGATAGACCGTTGAATGACTGATGTCAGATAAGTCAGAGATATCCCACTGTTGAACTTGTGCAAAATCTTGAACAAAACAGCCTATGTATAAGAACTTTCCATCTGGAGAAAACGCAGAAGCTATTGGCCCCGTAAAATCATCTTCTGTTTCTAAATCTAATTTAATTTCTAATTCACCGGTAAAACGATCAAAAGAAAATAATTCAACTGAATTCGTCTCATTCCAAAAATCACTAAGAGCTATTGTCTTAGATCCTTGATGCCAACTCATGTGCATAAAAGGTTTTTCATGATTCCTTCCTACTGAAGATTCAATGACATCAGAAATATGACCAACTTTAATTTTGTAAGCATAAAATTCATTTGATATACCATGTAATAAAAGCCAAGTTTCATTACAATAACCTTGAATGCTTATCATGCCCTCCGAGATATTACTTCTCAACAAAATATTTTTTTCATCGGGCCGTATGTGCCACCCAGTCCAATGTGATCCTTTCCTTACGATAGAGTAACTAACCTCCCAGATCAGGTCTGGTACTATAACATCAATGGTAAAAAGATAGTAAATTGAATCTCTAATAACCGGAACAAAAAGGGCACCTTGAGACATACTATGATGTCCTCTTATATCCCTTCCATTTTCTATAATTGTGCCATTTTTATTTAAGACCCTATTCAATCCGTAATAGAGCAAAAGCTCGCCAGAAGAAGAGCTCACTGTTGATATGGGTTCAACTAATTCTTTTTGAGGGTGTGACAAAGAACTAACTCTATGATATGACTGGTACATCGTATCATAATTAAAATTAAATGTTATACCGCCTGGCAAGTACCAATGATTGTTTTCGCCTTGACCCGAAAGATCAGAATGACTGAGAATCATTAAAAGGAGAATAGAAAATGACAGAAAAGCCCTTTTGAGCCCTTCTGTCATGGTTCTTTTAACTATAGGATTATTTTTTAAAAATTGTCTACCCATGTATTATATTCAACCGACTTATAATCACTGCCATTTCCATCAATCATCGCACAGGTTTTATGAACATCTGACGAAAAGTTACTACGATTAGAATAGTCAACGTCTGGAGTGTAATTTCCCGCACCACACGGAAATAAAGAACAAGTGTTATCGCCAAAACTTGTTAACACGCCATCCAGATTTGCATCTGCCATTGCTAAAAATTGAGCACTTACGATATCATCAGTCCATGGTTTGTTACCTATTAGATATTCTGCAAGTTCGTCTCTATCATCAATAGCGACAACAGTCATATCACTAGTTCTTTGTATTGCCGCAGCTTTTTGGGCAGCATAAGCCGGAAGCGGGTATGATCCATTCGCATCATTTTTAATGAGTACTAAATCTGTAGAAGAAACAGAACCATTAAAGTTCACATCACCAAGTGCCCACATCATACTAAATCCTTCGGTTTGTATATTAGGTGGACTATCATCACATGCACATGTCAATCCTGCATTGTTATATGGATATAACGTTGTAAGTGATAAAATGTCATCTGAATAAAGGGTGGTAGAAGGTGCGGGTGACCCTACTGATAAAAAAGGATGCATTACTGTATGCACACCAGACTGACCTGAATTTACCAGAGTGCCTGTTATATGATCAGCTGTTTGATTCCAATGTGCAAATCCCAAAGTGTGACCTATTTCGTGAAGTGCGGTGAATTTAACTTTGTTTTTGACCTCTTGATCTGAGTCTCCAGCTAATTTATCCAAACCGCTAACCAGATCAAAATAATGCTCATTGAATTGAATCTGATCTCCAATATGGTACCCTTTCATCGTTGTGGCAGGTAATGCAGCAAAAGCTCTTTCGCTGTTCGTTGTATTATCGTTATACCATCCAATAGTTATGTAAGCGTTTGATGACACTTCAGTAAAATCAAATTTACCATTGCTCGCAGATTCCCAAGCTGAATAAGCATCTCTAATTGTCTGTTTAAATACTGTAGGAAAATTAGAGTCAAATTGATAGGAGACTGTCATTACATAACTTTCAAAATCACTTACACTTTGACCCCATGTACATCTAAGGATACTCGGAGCACCAGTCGTAGAAGTATGATTATTTCCGGCAGTATATCCCTTATCATTCGACTTATCAAGAACAACAATACCATCAACAAGCCCTGGAATGAGGTGATTTACGTGATAAATGAGATCTCCTACAATGAATTTTTCTTCATCTGCATTATATCGAACTGAAGTAATATCATTCGTAATACCCATTTTGACAATTGCTTTAGCAAATTCGGGTATTAGAACGTCGTTGTAACCATCCAAGAATGATACTTCTCTTATTATATCGAGCTTGTCATTGTTTACATTTTCAATAATTTGATTTTCTTCAGAG
>CALHUZ010000270.1 GCA_938039305.1 uncultured Saprospiraceae bacterium | reverse complement strand
CTAATCCTTCTCTTATGGACATGATGGAGATGCCATGAGCGGCGATTTCATTAGAAACGATTATGATATCATCTGTCTGAACTCGCTTTAAGTCTATCTTTGCATTAGGCATGATGGAGCCTATGCCTGTAGTGTTGATATATATCTTGTCGCCTTTGCCATGTTCTACAACTTTAGTATCACCTGTTACAATCTTGACACCTGCAGTTTCGCTTGCCTTTTGTATAGACAGAAGGATCTCCCAGAACTCTGTCATGAGTAGTCCTTCTTCGAGAATAAATGCTAGAGAAAGATATAGTGGCTTGGCACCACACATAGCCAGATCGTTAAGCGTTCCGTTGATGGCTAATTCGCCTATATCTCCTCCAGGGAAGAAGATAGGAGAGATTACAAAGCTATCTGTTGTAAATGCAATAGGGCCTGACACATCGAAGATG
Source organism: uncultured Saprospiraceae bacterium (assembly GCA_938039305.1). GTDB lineage: Bacteria > Bacteroidota > Bacteroidia > Chitinophagales > Saprospiraceae > JAJRXG01. Next base: position 2,121 of record CALHUZ010000270.1, on the reverse strand, counting down.
GCACCATCATGATGTGTATCTAATAGATCATTTTCAAGTAATTTGAAAACGCCTTTTTCTAATAGTTGATTAGTAAGTGTGCCACCACCGCCATGTGCCAAGGTTATCTTATCAAAGTCCAACTTTGGCATGGGACATGAAAGTGTCATTCTTCTATTACTCATTTTCGGACTTTCAGGCTATGGATTCGATCATCTGGCTCGCCTGATGAAAATGATAGTAGGCAGCACAAGCACCTTCTGAACTCACCATAGGAGCTCCAAGCGGAAACTCTGGTTTGCACTTTTTTCCAAATTGTAGACAATCCTTAGGTTTTTTAATTCCCTTTAAGACTTGTCCTGCGATACAATCAGGATTCTCTTCTGCAGCGATTATATCTACATCAAATTTGTCGTTGGCATCATACTCGATATATTTCGGCTTGACCTCGTATCCACTTTCAGGTATGCTTCCCATGCCTCTCCAGACTCTATCTTGAACCTCGAATACTTCTTCGATGGTCTCTATGGCTTTTTTATTTCCTTCGGAGCGAACGACTCTGCTATATTGATTTTCTAATTCGTGAATACCCTTTTCTAATTGCGAGACGACCATGTATATGCCATGTAGCAAGTCAACAGGTTCAAATCCAGTCACAACAATTGGGATTTTGTATTTATCGACGATTGGTCCGTACTCTGAGATACCCATAATTGTACAGACATGACCAGCAGCGAGGAAGCCGCTGATATTACTTTCCTCATCATTGATGACAGCTTCCATAGCTGGCGGTACCAAGACGTGAGAAGTTAGAATTGAATAATTCTTGACATTTAATTGTTGAGCGTGAATGACAGAAAGTGCATTCGCTGGAGCAGTAGTTTCAAATCCTACGGCAAAGAATACAACTTCCTTATTAGGATTTGCTTGTGCTAGAGATACAGCTTCTAAAGGTGAATACAATATCCTTATATCAGCACCACCTGCTTTAGCATCCAAAAGACTTCTTTCAGATCCTGGTACACGAAGCATATCTCCAAATGAACAGAGGATGACTCCTTTCTCTTCTGCGAGATATAAAGCCTTATCAATCAAGTGAATTGGAGTCACACAAACTGGACATCCTGGTCCATGAATCATATTGACTTGATCAGGTAACATCTCTATGATTCCATTTTTCACGAGGCCATGTGTCTGGCCACCGCAAACTTCCATGATGTACCATTCTTGAGTGGTGATATCATGGATCTTCTTCAGATATTTCTGTGCTAATTCTTCGTCTCGGTATTCTGTAAGGAACTTCATTTAAGATTCATCTTGATGCTCTCAAATTAAGCATTTCCTCTTCGTTTCTTGGCTATTTGGTGATAAATCAATTGTCCAAAAGAGATATTCTCATCATTAGGAGAAAGCTGCTCATGAAAGTATAGTTCATGATCTTTAGATAGGTGTTCTATGGCCAAATCAACGAGCAGGCCATTCTGAAAAACACCACCACTAAAAGCTATGTTTCTGCAGCCTTGCTTGTTGGCTATTTTTGAGATCCAAAGGATGAGTGTAAGGTGAAATTTCGCTGCTATATGGCTCGTTCCAAGGCCCTTGTGCAGATCCAGAAGTATAGATTTTATTAGCTTTTGTGCAGAAAGAGCGGCATCCGAAATGTCTTCATCAAGGTAATGTTGCTGAAGAGAGACTAAACCATGTTTTCGATAATATCTACGGGCAAGTACTTCAAGGGACATGGCTGCTTCACCTTCGAAAGATTGCACGTCATTCAGGCCGATGATAGAAGCAACTGCATCAAATAATCGCCCCATGCTTGATGTCTTTATATGATCGTCATTGTTAAGTTTCTGGGTGTATACTTTCCACTCTGTGTCTGAGAACTTTTGAAGTAAAATGTCTTGTGCTTGAGGCAAGTCATGTGCTAATGACAAAGCTGATAGGCGTGGCTCTTTCGCCATCTTATCACCAAGCAACAAGTCAAAGTTGGTCAGATGAGCACAACGATTAAATTCTAAATCTTGATAAGTGAAAAACTCACTACCTAAGATAGTATCATCATCTCCTAATCCTGCTCCATCCCAGATGACGCCCAATACAGGTTCGTCTGTATCTATTAGATTATGTTCTCCAAGAATA
>CALHUZ010000269.1 GCA_938039305.1 uncultured Saprospiraceae bacterium | reverse complement strand
TCCATCAACTTAGCTAAGAAGTTATTATCTGTTCTGGATACAATGACAGCTGGATTATTATTACGCATATCAACACGCTTAATCACCCCTCGGACCATGTCACCCTTCCTGAAAAAGTCTCCTTTTATCGTTTCATTTCTTGGAAGCAATAATTCATTGCCAGTCACATCGTCTATCACTAAGACTTCTCTCTTGAGTATCTGATGTACTTCACCAAGAACAATGTCTCCTATTCTTTCTGAGTAGCTTTTAAATATCTCATCCTTCTCCAACTCCATGATCCGACTGACAAGCGTCTGGCGTGCTGCCATAACTGATCTTCTTCCGAACTCTTCCAACTGCAATTGTTGATAGCATTCTTCACCTGTCTCATAGTCTTCATCTATATCCAAAGCATCGGTTATAGATATCTGTGCTCTATCATCTGTCACTTCACCATCTGGAACTATCTCACGAACTCTCCAAATCTCAAGGTCACCATTAGTTGTATTGACGATAACATCAAAGTTTTCGTCAGTCCCATACTTCTTCTTGATAAGTGTTCTGAAGACATCTTCAAGGACTCTTACCATAGTAGGGCGGTCAATATTTTTGCCCGCTTTAAATTCTGAAAAAGTTTCAATTAAGTTCATCTAACTTCTATTTAAAACTTATGAGGATTTTTGTTTCATTTATTTCTTTCATCAGTATCGTTTCAGACACTTCTTTTTTCCCGCTCTTAACACTTACAACAATAGAATCTTCTTCTACAGAGATAATTTTTCCCTCTTTAGACTCGCCATTGTTCAGCTTAATTGCTGCACTGCGCCCGATATTCTTAACATATTGCCTATGTAGCTTAAGCGGATTGTCTATACCAGGGGAAGAAACATCAATGGTATACTTTTCTGGCATCCATCCATTTTCTTCTATCTGGTTCTCCAAGAACCTGCTCGTCATTCTACACATATCAATCGTGAGTCGATTATCTGAATCTATGTAGACAATCAACTTATCATTGGGCAGACGTTCAACTCCAACTAAAAAACAACTCTTTAAATCGTCTTCTTTAAATCGTTCCTGAAGCACTTTTGCTAATCGCTCTTCGATCATTATATTGTCATTGTATAAAAAAAGGGAACAAATTTGCTCCCTCCAAACGTCTAATCTGGGTGCAAATATAAGAGAAAAATCCTACTATTTATGGACTTTTCAGAGTGCGAGACAAGACTTTGCTAATTCTCAAAATGACCAAATTTAAATAACGCCAAGATGGCAAGCATTAAATGCTTAATTTTGCAGCCTTTTTGGCACTTAGCACTATGGATTCTGCCTTCAATTTGATTGATAAAAATAAGCTACCAAAGCACATAGCCATCATTATGGATGGTAATGGTCGTTGGGCACAGAGGTATGGCAAGCCCAGAGTATTTGGTCATCGAAACGGGGTTAAGTCCGTAAGAGAAGTGACAGAAGCTTCAGCAGAGTTGGGTATAAAATACCTCACGCTGTATGCCTTTTCTAAAGAGAATTGGAAGCGGCCTATCATGGAGGTCAACACCTTAATGAAGTTATTTGTAATCACTGTGAGCAAAGAATTGAGCACTTTGAATAAGAATAACATCAGATTGAAAGCAATCGGTGATCTGAGTTCACTACCTAAGGAAACGCATCAAGCTTTACTTGATGCTATGGAGAGTACAAAGAACAATGATAGAATGACATTGGTCTTAGCTCTTAACTATAGTAGTAGGTGGGAACTAACAGAGATGGCTAAAATTCTTAGTAAAGACGTAAGTCAAGGTTTGCTTTCAAGTGAGGATATAACTGAATCTGACATCGAAGAAAGATTGTGTACAAGCACCTTTCCGGATCCAGAATTAATGATCCGTACAAGTGGCGAACACCGGATAAGTAACTTCTTACTTTGGCAACTTTCTTATGCCGAGCTCGTGTTTAGCGACACGTTATGGCCCGACTTTAAGAAAGAAGATCTGTATGAGTGCATATTGGACTTTCAACGTCGAGAACGCAGATTTGGCATGACCGGAGAACAAGTAGTTAAATCTTAAAGACAGGTTAAATAAACATAACAGTGGCAGCTGACATCCTTAATAATCGTTTTTTACCCAATCAAGTGAATACGCGTCGTATGTACAAGTATTGTTTCCTTCTAATATTGCTGGCTTCCCAATTGTCAACTTTCGCTCAATCATCAATGTCCGATGAGAAGAGAGACTTTGTTGAATTAAACTACACGGATCCCGCCACATATGACATTGCTGCAGTAAATGTCAAAGGCACAGAAAGCAGAGATAAAAACGCTATCAAGACCATCACAGGTCTTAGAGAGGGAAATAGCGTAACTATTCCAAGCCCAGAATTAGCCGCGGGTATAAAGAAGCTTTGGAATCTTGGAATCTTTTCAGATGTAACCCTCGTGCTTGATAGTATCGTATCCGATTCTATCTTTCTGACTCTTGAGTTATTAGAACAACCTATACTTTCTAAGATAGTCTTCAAAGATGTTAATAAGACAAAACAAGACAAACTGAATGAGACACTTGGTGAAACTCTGCGTGTCGGTGGTATTCCAACGGTCAATAGTAAAGAAGTTGCCAAAGGCAAAATAAGAGATCACTATATAGAAAAAGGGTTTTTAGATGCGGAGGTGAATATCATCGAGCAGACAGATACAATGAAATCAAATGCCGTGATCTTGGTGTTTGAAATGGATAAAAAAGATCGCGTCAAGATTGATGCAATAACATTTAGTGGAAATGAAAAGGTAAAAGATAAGAAGCTCCGAAAGCTAATGAAGGGGACCAAAAAGAAAGGTACTTTCTTGAAAAAGTCAAAGTTCTTGGAAGAGGACTACACTGAAGATAAGCTCAACTTGATCCGGCACTATGTGAAATTAGGGTACAGTGATGCTAAAATAGTATCTGACTCATTCTGGAGAAATGATGAAGGCCTTGTCAATTTAAACCTGAATATCTCAGAAGGCATTCAATATAAATATGGAAACATCACTTGGAAAGGAAACTCTATCTATAAGACATCTGATCTTACAAATGTCTTAGGCATTAACAAGGGCGAGGTGTTCAATCCTGAAGAGCTGAACGAAAGATTAGAGTTCAGTTTAGATGGTCGTGATATCTCTTCTTTGTATATGGATAATGGATACCTCTTCTTTAATATCGATCCAAAGCAGATAGCGATCAGAAAAGATAGTATCGATATTGAAATGCGTATCTATGAAGGACCACAAGCAACTATAGACAGGGTCATCATAAAGGGAAATACTAGAACTCACGACCATGTAGTAAGACGTATACTGAGAACTAAGCCCGGTGAAAAATTCAGTAGATCAGATATTGTAAGATCACAAAGGGAAATAGGCAACTTAGGATATTTTGATCCAGAAACGATTCAGATGAATACGCCTGTCAACTATGAAAGAGGTACGGTCAATATAGAATACATAATGGAGGAAAGGCCTTCAGATCAGTTAGAGTTGAGTGCAGGTTATGGAGGTTTTCAAGGATTGATCGGAACTTTAGGAGTCACTTTCAATAACTTCTCCTTAAATAACATCACAAAGAAAGAATCGTGGAGCCCATTGCCTACTGGTGATGGCCAGAGACTATCCCTTAGAATCCAATCAAATGGTAGATTCTTTAGGTCGATGAATTTTTCATTTACAGAACCATGGCTGGGAGGCAAAAAGCCAAATGCACTAACTGTAGGCGCTGCAACTTCTACATTTGATAACTCAACCATCGGACGTGGAAAACTGGAGATACGTAGATTCTTTGCGGGTTTAGGGACACAGGTTAAGTGGCCAGATGACTTTTTTGTCTCTTCCACTACTGTAAATATTGAGAACCTTACGCTTGAAGATTACGGAGCACAGTTCAATGTAGATGACGGAAGTTTTAAAAACTTCAACATTCAGCAAGTGATATCCAGAAGCTCGATAAATAACCCAATGTTCCCGATGAGTGGTTCAAGAGTTGCATTAACGATCAAGTTCACTCCACCATACTCACTATTCAGAGGAGATAACTTCTGGAAGTTCGATGAAAATCAAATAAGTGAATATCACAGAGAAGAGCTACTAAGACTTGGTATCAGACAAAGAGAAGAATACTTCACAACAGTTTTGAGTGATGGCCTTACACAAGCAGAAAGAAATATTGAAAATGCAGAAGACTCAAAAAGGTTTGAGTGGTTAGAATATCATAAATGGAGATTTGATGCAGAATGGTACTTTAACCCTGTAGGTAAGTTAGTCTTCATGACTTCTGCCAAGATGGGTTTCTTAGGCAACTATAATAGCAATGTGGGAGATGTGCCATTTGAAAGATTTGAGCTTGGAGGCGATGGACTTTCTAATCAGCAATCAGGTATCACCGGTACTGATATAATAGCTCTTAGAGGGTATGAGGTAGATGATATAGACCCTCAAAGCCGAGCTAATGGAGGAGGTATCATATTCAATAAATTTACAGCAGAATTGAGATATCCGCTATCTACTAATCCTAATTCGACTATTTATACAACCTTGTTTTTACAAGGTGGTAACTCATGGAATAACTTTGATGACTTTAACCCTTTTGATTTGAATCGTACGGTAGGTGCAGGACTTAGAGTCTTCTTACCGATGTTTGGATTATTAGGATTTGACTACGGATTTGGACTTGATAAGGTTATTCAAGGAGAAGTTAACCCTAGCTTAGGTTCACTAGGTAAATTTAGCATCGTCTTAGGATTCGAACCTGATTAAATTAAAATCTCGTTAAAACAGACCTGAATTCAAGAATCAAAAGATACTTTTGCGTCATAACTATGAATCAGATACTGACTTGCACTCGAAATGTGAGTCTCATGAAAATTAAAATATGAAAACGGCGATAACAACTATACTACTTTCTTTCTTATTGATCACCGGGATCAATGCCCAGAAATACGGTCATATCAACTCTAATGCTATTATTGTTGCTTTCCCGGAAGTCAAAACTGCTGATGCAGAGCTAGAAAGCTATAGCACTCAATTGATCCAAAAAGGTCAAAGCATGATGAAGGAATATGAAACTAGCTATCAAGCATACATGACTAAGGCTAATGGTGGTGAAATAAGTCAACTTGAGATGCAACAAGAAGAAACTAAGTTGGGTCAAAAGCAGCAAGAAATACAACAATATGAAGTAGAAGTAAAAGATTTGGTTGCTAAGAAAAAGCAAGAAGTCTACCAGCCAATACTAGATAAAATACAAGTAGCCATCAATGAAGTCGGTAAAGAAAATGGTTACACCATGATATTCGATGCTGGATCTACTGGTATGGTCTTCGCTTTAGAAACTGAAGATATAATGGAGCTAGTAAAAGCGAAATTAGGAATCTAATCAGATACAATCGCAACATTTAGATTGCAGTTGCTATAAAAAAAAGGGTTCTTCTTTTGACGAACCCTTTTTTTATGTCTCTATGAGGCCCACTCTTTTCAACTCTTGATATCCGGTAATCATTATAAAAACTGCTATCATGATCAGCATATATTGATCCTTGATGAGAGCAATAATGATTAAAAGAATCGAGATTGCAAATCCTACTCCGACTGCTACCATTGTAGCTTTATCTTCTGTTACCCCTCCAATGCGCAACAAGGATTTCAAGATCCTACCTCCGTCCATTGGATATGCCGGCACAAGGTTGAATAATACCAAGGCAGCATTGATCAAAATTAAAATTCCCAATAGGTCATTCTGATGAATTAGATCACCCAAGTCAAATGGGAAATCAATCTTAGAGTAAAACAAAATCTGTATCAGATACAAAGTCAACATAATCGTAAGATTGACCAAAGGGCCTGCGGATGCGATCCAAAGTTGAGACATCGGTTCCTTAGGCAAACTGACCAAACGCGCCAATCCACCGATCGGAGATATAATAATATCAGAAGTGTGTGCATGATACTTTCTAGCCGCCAAAGCATGCCCTAACTCGTGGAGAATAACAAACACAAAAAGAGAAAGTGCACTTGCTGGAAGCCAAGATGCACTATATAAATGGCCTACTGTGCATATTAATATGACTAACAATGAAAAAGACCAGTGAATCTTAATTGGAATACCAGCAATCTTTGCTAATTGGAACTTAGGTCCACTTGTGAATAGCATAGAAGCTATTGAATATTGTCACCTCTGAGTGTTCTAAATCGCTTGCGCGCATCAATTGCAAAAGTACTATCTGAGTATTCTATAAAGATCTTCTCATAGAGCTTCTTCGCTTCATCAACATCTTTATAGTATGTCTCTTTAATATTAGCTAAAGCGTATATCGCATTATCAGCCCTGATATCTTCTGGGAATTGTTCAATGATAAGTTGGTATAATTCGGCAGCCTCATCGTACTTCTTGCGTGTTTCGTAGTTTTTCGCTTTTGCAAAATACACATCGTCGAGCAGCGTATGTTCAGGAAACATTAGGTTGATAGAATCAAATTTTATGAAGGCCTCTTCTGTTTTGTTTTGAAAAAGCAGTAGCTCTGCCTCGGCATACATAGCCATAGGTAGATAGGTTGTATCTAGATTGGCATTATCCATAATGAAGACAGACAAGTCTATAGCATCGTTAGAAATGAGCTTAGTAGTTGCTGACTTAAGAATATCAAACTGCTCTTGAGCCCAATCAAAATCCCCGATGAAATAACTCAGCTTAGCATTCTTAAATCGAGCTTTCTCTCCGAGATAATCCTCTTTGAATTCTTTGTCAACCTGAGAATATAGCAAAGTTGACTCCCATACCTCCCCTTGCATCAAGTAGTAATCTGCTAAATCTAATTTAGCATTAGCGATCACATAATTGTTAGCTCCTGGCATTTCGATTAGCGAATTAAGCGTGCTTACAGCCCCATCTAAATCGTTGAGATATAGGCCTTCTAATTGTGCCATCTCTAACATAATGAAAGCTGTGTTTTTGCCACGCCCCATATCATCTAAGAACTTGATGTACTCTGATTTTAGGTCCATTAAGTCTTCTTGGGTATAGTCGCTTCTGGTTATAATTCTTTTCCTTTTCGTATTGAGTAGTTCTCGTTTAGAATCGATAAAATAACCCGTTGAAGGATCCTTTTCTGCAAGAATATACTCATATGCCGTTATAGCAGTGTCGTAGTCTCGGTCATTAGATGCTATCTGAGCCAAAGAATAAATCCGCGCTCCATTCTCCTCTAATCTTCTATCAAGGGCCTTAGCTTGCCTCAATGCTTTATCATAAGATTTGGTCTTTATAAAAACCCATTCTATCATTTCAGGATAAAAGATGTTGTCAGTATCATCCTGCACTTTTTCATATAATTTCTTTCTTAGAATTTCTAAGTCTCCTTCTTCATCAAGATATCTATCAAAATAATTCTGAACAGAACTGATGCGCTCTATAGTTGCCATAGGACTTTGTAGATAATTATGAACCATACGCTCAGTGTCATTCTTTCGACGATAAATCTCTGCAAGATTATAAGCGAATAGCCCAGAATTGCCAAGTAAAGCTTCTCCTTTTTCAAATGCCTCTAACGCCAAATCATACTTCGTCAAACTCATAAATGAGTTTCCCAGATTATTGATCGTTCTGCGATCAGG
>CALHUZ010000268.1 GCA_938039305.1 uncultured Saprospiraceae bacterium | reverse complement strand
TGCTTTAAGCTTTGCTTCTTTCTCTTTAGACATACCTTAGATTGTATACTTTAACAATAACAAACAAATGTAATGTTATCAGATTGGTTTTGTTGTTTAGGATTCGGAATTATGAGCAAAAACATAGCTGATGGGAGTATTACGAACAAAAAAAGACTCTTGCGCTCTTTTATAGAGTTGAGGCAATCTTCTTTTTTATCTTTTTCACCAAGAACGGTCCTTCGTAAATAAAGCCAGTGTAGATCTGAATAAGAGACGCTCCTGCCTTCATTTTATCCAAAGCCGTTTGAGCTGAATAAATTCCACCAACACCAATTATTGGAAGGGAGCCATTAGTTTTCTCGCTTATTGCCTCTATTATTTCTGTAGCTCTATTTGTTAATGGCGCACCACTTAGACCCCCAGGACCAATTTTTTTTATGATTTCTGATTTTGCTTGAAGTTGATTTCTTTCTATGGTTGTGTTAGTAGCGATTATACCATCAATCTTAAGTTCTTGGACGATTTCAATAACATCGTCTAATGCTTCAAAAGTAAGATTGGGTGATATCTTCAGTAAGATTGGTCTCTTTACGTTTTGTTCTTTTTTAAAGTTTACCAAAGGAGTTAAAATCTTTCGTAAAGGTCCTTTTTCCTGCAAAGATCTTAATCCAGGTGTATTGGGTGAGCTTAGGTTGACTACGAAATAGTCAACATATGAATAGAGTTTTTTAAAACAGATGCTATAGTCTATATGGGCTTGTTCATTGGGAGTATCCTTGTTTTTGCCAATATTTCCGCCGATTAGAGTATCTGACCTTTTGACCTTTTTAAGGCGTTCAACAAGAACATCGAGGCCTTCATTATTGAAACCCATCCGATTGATGATTGCTCTGTCTTCAATGAGTCTAAAAAGTCTTGGCTTCGGATTTCCAACCTGAGGTTTTGGAGTTACTGTTCCTATTTCCAAGAAACCAAAACCAAGAGAAGACATTGATTCTATGTATTTACCATCCTTATCAAAGCCAGCTGCTAATCCTACTGGATTTTTAAAAGTAAGTCCGCAAAACTCTGTTTTAAGCTTCTCATGCTCAAAGGCAAATGTTCTTTTTATCAATCCACCTATGAAAGGTACAGCTATTAATTTATTGAAAAATGAAGTTGTTATGTGGTGGGCGTCTTCTGCATTTAATCTAAACAGAAGAGCTTTGACTATAGCATATATCACGCAGTGGCTATTTGTTGGGTGAGTAGGTCAATATCTCTTATCAGGAGCCTTTTTCTATTAAAAGTGATTATTTCCTTGGATTTGAGTTCATTCAAGACTGTTGTTACTGTTTGTCGAGAAGTTGCCGTGAGATTGGCTATTTCTTGGTGAGTCATAAATTTACGTACGACCCATTCATAACCAACCCTTTGACCTTTGTCTTTATTAAGGTCGACCAAGAACTCTACTATACGACTTCTACTGTCTTTAAAAACTAAAGATTCTAACCTCTTCTCCATCTTTAATGCTCGGCTTCCTATGATTTTCATTATCAACAAGGAAAGAGGGTTTCTGTCTAAAAACAGGTTGCTCATTTCAGATTTACTGATGATGCAGACTTCTGTTTGCTCAAGAGCTACAGCAAAATCCCTTCTATGGGTTTCTCCAACCATTACCTTTTCTCCGAAAATTTCTCCTGCCGTTAGAATGGCTTTTGTGACGGACTTGTCTCCATTTCCTTCTGCGCCTATTTTGATTCGGCCAGATGTGATGTAGTAAATATTGTCTGCAACATCTGCTTGCTTGAAGACATATTCTCCTTTGCCATATTGAGTATGAATGTGTGCGGCTGTGTCATTTCCAAGCTTTTTTGGACAAAAGATGCCTTGGGCATCTATATTCTCCAAAAACCAAATGTTAGATTCTGTCATCTTCGGTTGTTTCTATGTGCAAAAATAAAGTAATAAAGCCATTATGGTTGAATTAGCATTTCTGTTAAAGGCAGTCGCTCTTTCCAAGAACACATTAAAATAAAATGCAATACATAAGTGGCACAAAATGTGCTGTTTGCTTAACATATACCATAAGATATCAGTGTTGATTCAGTATAATACATATCAAAAGATTTCTTGGACATTTGTCTTGACCATTGCTTTTAGCTTGTGTCTTGTTGGTCAATGCCCCCAACCGATATGGAACACCTCAAATCTTGGAGGGGCATACGTAGATGATATAGGAAACAAAACCATATTTGGAGACTTTAGTAATACGAGAGAAGGTCAATATGTTAATGATGGACATCTTTATTTTTTCGGAGATATAACAAATGATGGTTTCATAGGTGATGGACAAGGAGATGAATACATCAAAACATGCGACACCACGACCACACTAATCTCAGGAGGAGGATATACAGAGTTCAATAGACTTGATGTTGATAACCCAAGAGATATAATACTCAAGAAGGATATTCGAATAGTGGAAAATCTAAACTTTGAGAATGGACTAATTCACACTGATCGAAATGTCTTTAGGGAAAGAGTCTTTTTTGCAGATGGAGCTGAGTATACTAATGTATCAGACGAACGACATATAGATGGTGCAGTGTCGAGACAAGGTGCTGGACCATTCATATACCCTGTTGGAGATGGAGATCATATGAGTCGAATAAAGGCTGAAGGGGTTAATCCATTTGATATTTTCGTAACAACTTATCACTCTATCCTTCAGGACGAAAGTCAGTTTAATTCAAAAGGTGCGTTTTCTCCAATACTTGCAGATCTTGATATATCAAAAGTTCAAGACAAAGAATTTTGGACTTTATCTGGAGGGCAATCTACAACAGTAACCCTATTTTGGACTGAGTTTAGCGATATATATAACTTGGTCAATGATGTAAATGACCTAGTGGTAGTAGGATGGGATGGCGAAAAGTGGGTTAATCTTGGAAACACAGAGACCATCGAAATCTTTAACACTGGGACAGTTACATCAAGTAATATTATGCCCGATAGATATGATGCTTTCACTTTTGGAGTGGCTGATTCAGACGCTGATGGATATGTAGACAGCGAGGATGTTGCTCCTTTAGACCCTTGCTTACCAGATGCTTCATCTCCTGCATGTACTAATAACTCTACCTGTATTGATGTGGAATTAAGTGTATATCTCGAAGGTCCACTACAATCGGGAAAAATAGGAGAATATAATGATGAGATGAGAACTCTGCTCAATAGATATGGATATCTTCCTGGGCAGAGACCAACAACACTTTTGGGTACAGCAACACCTCCGGCACAACCTTATTACGTATCTCCATGGCTATATGATGGCCAAGAAGGCTTAGAGTTTAATGCGTTTGCTTCTGGAGGAAGTAATATCTATCCCCCTGATGTTGTGGATTATGTATATATCAGTATTAGAACAACACCAGAGGTACTTACTACAGTGTGTACTAAGGCTGCTTTGTTAATGTCAGATGGTAACATTGAAATGACTGAGGCTTTTGACTGTTGTGATTTGACAGAACAGGCATATTATATATTGATTGAGCACAGAAATCACTTGCCTGTCATGTCACCGAGACCAGTTCCAATAGAGAACGGGGTGATGTCTTTTGACTTTCGAACAAACCAATCCTACACTAGGCTTCTGGGAGATGGACAGAAAGAGATAAGCGAAGGTGTATATGTCATGTATGCAGGAAATGGAGACCAGACCTTGGCGAGTGCGTCATTAAAGGATATAAACGCAAATGATCTTTCAAAATGGACAGAAGAGAATGGAGACCATTCTGGTTATTATTTTCAGGATTATGACCTAAATGGCGATGTTAATGTACATGATAAAGCTATTTGGTTGACAAATAATGGGGTTTTTACTGATGTAGATCGATAAAAGGCTTTGTAACATTGAATTCTATTGTTATCTGATCTATCTTTCATAATTGTTATATGTCTGTTGAAGATCTTTAATAATGAATCTCAGTATTCGGCTTTTACTAAATGCCTGAAATGAAACATATTAATTTATCCCTTTTGACAGGGAAGGTGTTATTTCTCTGTCTCTTTTTTTTGACAACATTTACATCTCTCATCGCTTCCTCAGAATCTGAGGTCATTACTACCATTATTCTTATTGATCGCCAAGCAGAATTAGTTGATGTTGATCAGTTTGGTGAAGTATTAAGAAGACAC
>CALHUZ010000267.1 GCA_938039305.1 uncultured Saprospiraceae bacterium | reverse complement strand
CGCACTTTCTTCTCAGTTACTTCAACTCCACATCTATCACATACGATACCTTTATATCTGATACGCTTGTACTTTCCGCAGTAGCACTCATAATCCTTTACAGGACCGAAAATGCGCTCACAGAATAATCCATCACGCTCTGGCTTATATGATCTATAGTTGATCGTCTCTGGCTTCAATACTTCGCCAAATGATCTTTCTAATATATCGTCAGGTGAACATAAACTAATAGTGATTGAGTTGAACTCAGAGTTGCTCCGTCTACCTGTATCCTTTTTAAACGACATGTTTCTTCTTGTTTAATTGAAAACTTTAATTAGTCAAACTTCACATCCAATGCCAGACCACGCAATTCGTGAATCAGTACATTAAATGACTCTGGTATATTCGGTTCAGGAAGATTCTCTCCCTTCACTATTGCTTCATATGCTTTGGCACGACCTAAAATATCATCAGACTTGATTGTAAGAAGCTCTCTTAAGATATGAGAAGCACCAAATGCCTCTAATGCCCAAACTTCCATCTCACCAAATCTCTGTCCACCAAACTGTGCTTTACCACCAAGTGGCTGTTGAGTTATCAATGAGTATGGTCCAATAGAACGAGCGTGCATCTTATCATCCACCATGTGAGATAACTTAATCATGTAGATTATACCTACAGTCGCCTGCTGGTGGAATCTATCACCCGTCTCACCATCACTTAGATAAGTCTGTCCATATTCTGGAAGTCCTGCCTGCTCGATATAAGATCCAATCTCCTCCTTAGAAGCTCCATCAAAAATCGGAGTTGCAAACTTGCGACCCATCTTTTCTCCAGCCCAACCCAATACTGTCTCGAATATCTGTCCGATATTCATACGAGAAGGTACACCAAGTGGATTAAGCACAATATCTACAGGAGTTCCATCTTCCAAGAATGGCATGTCCTCTTCTCTTACGATCATCGCGACGATACCCTTATTACCGTGACGTCCTGCAAGCTTATCACCAACTTTCAGCTTACGCTTCTTGGCCATATAAACCTTAGCAAGCTTAAGAACACCTGCTGGCAACTCATCTCCGATACTTATATTGAACTTCTCTCTCTTATATCTACCTACTTCATTATTAACCTTGATACTATAGTTGTGAAGTAGACTTGCTATTAGCGAATCAATCTTTGCATCTTCCGTCCAATTAGAATAATCTACTTGAGCATACTCTAGATCTTTAAGCACTTTGTTCGTAAACCTTGTTCCTTTAGAAATTAGAATCTCATTATAGATATTCTTAACTCCCTTTGAAGTTTTACCACTTACGATCGCCATCAACTTATCAACCAAGATGGTCTTCAATTCATTTAGCGAAACTAAGTGACGATCCTCCAGCTTAGAAAGAAGTTCCTTCTCTTGAACTTTCTGATACTTATCTTTCTTCGCTCTCGCAAATAACTGCTTATTGATAATGATACCTTTTGTTGAAGGCTTAGCTTTTAGAGATGCATCTTTTACATCACCTGCTTTATCTCCAAATATCGCTCTCAACAACTTCTCTTCCGGTGTCGGATCTGACTCTCCTTTCGGAGTAATCTTTCCAATTAGAATATCACCTTCCTTAACCCAAGCTCCAGTTCTGATGATACCATTCTCATCAAGATCTTTGGTACCTTCTTCACTCACGTTAGGAATATCGTTAGTCAATTCTTCTTCTCCTAACTTCGTATCTCTTACATCAAGTTCAAAACTCTCGATGTGGATAGAAGTAAAGATATCTTCCTTTACAACTCTTTCTGAAAGTACGATTGCATCCTCAAAGTTGTATCCTTTCCATGGCATGAATGCCACCTTCATATTCTGTCCTAAGGCCAACTCACCTTTCTCGGTTGCATAACCATCACAAAGAAGACTTCCCTTCTCAACTCTATCACCTTTCTTTACAATTGGCTTCAAGTTTATAGAAGTTCCCTGGTTAGTACGCTGGAACTTGATCAATTGGTATCTCTTGATATCATCATCAAATGAGACTAACTCTTCATCCTTTGATCTGTCGTATCTAATTACAATTTCATTAGCATCTACATACTCTACAACACCTTTCCCTTCTGCGTTAATGAGCATCCTTGAATCCTGAGCTACTTTAGCCTCAATACCTGTACCTACGATAGGTGATCTAGGCTTGATCAGCGGTACTGCTTGACGCTGCATGTTAGATCCCATCAATGCCCTATTTGCATCATCATTCTCCAAAAATGGAATCAATGATGCTGATACTCCTACAATCTGATTAGGTGCAACATCCATATACTCTATCTCCGCCGGAGCTAGAACTGGGAAATCACCATGTTCTCTACACTTAATTCTATCTGTTATAAAAGCTCCTGACTCTTTAAGGCCAGCATTTGCTTGAGCGATCTTCTTGAAATCTTCACCTTCTGCAGACAAGTACTTCACTTCTCCGTCAAGATCTACATTCCCATCAACTACAGGCCTGTATGGAGTCTCTAAGAAGCCCATCTTGTTCACTTTGGCATGTACGCAAAGTGTTGAGATCAATCCAATGTTAGGCCCCTCTGGTGTCTCAATAGTACAAAGACGACCATAGTGAGAATAGTGAACATCTCTTACCTCAAAACCTGCTCTTTCACGAGAAAGACCACCGGGTCCAAGAGCTGATATTCTTCTCTTGTGGGTGATCTCAGACAATGGATTGGTCTGGTCCAAAAACTGTGATAATTGGGAAGTACCAAAGAAGGAATTAATAACAGAGGATAATGTCCTCGCATTAATCAAGTCTACTGGTGTAAATACTTCATTATCGCGCACGTTCATACGCTCTCTAATCGTTCTTGCCATTCTTGCAAGACCGACTCCAAATTGAGCATATAACTGCTCACCAACCGTACGTACACGACGGTTACTCAAGTGATCTATATCATCAAGCTCAGCCTTCTGATTAGTGAGTGATACCAGATACTTTACGATTGCTAAAATATCCTCTTTAGTTAGAACCAATGTATCCAGCTCTACTGCTACATCAAGCTTACGGTTGATTTTATATCTACCTACTTCACCAAGATTATATCTCTTGTCAGAGAAGAACAATTTGTCGATGATACCACGTGCTGTTTCTTCATCAGGTGGATCTGTTCCTCTAAGTTGCCTATATATATGCTGTACTGCTTCTATCTCAGAACTCGAAGGATCCTTTTGAAGCGTATTGTAAATGATTGAGTAATCTTCTTCTATATCATCTCTTTGTAAGATGATCGTTTCGACATTGGCGTCGCTGATGAGCTTTACGTTCTCCTCATCAAGAACCACATCTCTTTCGAGGATGATCTCATTACGCTCGATAGTTACTACCTCACCTGTGTCCTCATCTACAAAATCCTCAGTCCACTTGCGTAAAACTCTTGCTGCAAGCTTTCTTGTTATTGCTTTTTTCAGATTCGCAGCTGAAGCTTTCACTTCTTCTGAAAGGCCAAATAGATTCAGAATGTCTTTATCTGAATCATAACCAATCGAACGTAAAAGAGTCGTAACTGGAAACTTCTTTTTTCTATCAATATAAGTATACATGACATTGTTAATGTCCGTTGCAAACTCCATCCAAGCTCCTTTGAAAGGAATGACTCTGGCAGAATAAATCTTCGTGCCATTAGGGTGAAAAGTTTGACTAAAGAATACACCTGGTGATCTGTGCAACTGAGAAACGATTAATCGTTCTGCACCATTCACTACAAATGTTCCTTTTGGAGTCATGTATGGGATGTTTCCTAAGAATACATCCTGTACTATAGTCTGAAAATCAACGTGCTCTTCATCATTACATGAGAGACGTAGCTTTGCCTTAAGTGGTACGCTATAGGTAAGTCCTCTTTGCATACACTCTTCGATATCATATCGAGGAGGATCTATGAAATAATCCAAAAACTCAAGAACGAAGATGTTACGGGCATCAGTAATCGGGAAGTTCTCTTGGAACACTCGATAAAGGCCTTCATACATCCTGTTTTCAGGAGTTGTCTCTAGTTGAAAGAACTCATGGAATCCCTTTAGCTGAATCTCCAGAAGATCTGGGTAGCTAGATGGGAGTTTTATTTTTCCAAAGTTGATCCTTGGTTGAACTGCTTGGGTTGCGATACCGTTGGCCGACATTTAGTAAAGTTTTAATGGTTATTTACTGAGCCTATTGGCTAATAGTCAAACGACGAAAGGCTTAGTCAAGAACTACTTCTTGACTAAGCCAATTATCTTCTATCTAAGAAAGTGTATGAATCATCAATGCTTTGTAGAATTACTTTAATTCTACTTCAGCACCTGCTGCTTCAAGAGCTGCTTTGATTGATTCTGCTTCTTCCTTAGCTACTCCTTCTTTAAGAGGTCCAGGAGCTCCATCTACGAGGTCCTTTGCATCTTTAAGACCTACACCTAACAAGTTCTTTACCTCTTTAACTACAGCTAACTTAGCTGCACCTGCAGAATTAAGAATTATGTCAAACTCTGTCTTCTCTTCAGCAGCGTCACCACCACCTCCTCCGGCAGGGCCTGCAGCTACCGCTACAGCTGCTGCAGCAGGTTCGATACCGTACTCATCTTTAAGAATGTCTGCAAGATCTTTAACGTCCTTAACCGTAAGGTTAACTAACTGATCTGCAATTGCTTTTAAATCTGCCATCGAAATGTTTGTTTAATGAATTAAAAAAATGGCGCGTAATTTTATATAATAAATTGCTTGGAAGCCATATTAGCTTTCAGCCCTCTCCTCCAATGTCTTCAACAATCCTGCGATCGTTGTTCCACCAGAATTAAGAGAACCAAGGACACTCTTGATAGGAGATTCTAACAACAATAGAACTTCTCCAATCAAATCTTCCTTAGACTTGAGTGACCTAAGTACATCAAGCTGATCATCACCAAAGAATACATCTTTGTCGATATATGCAGCCTTAAGCAAAGGCTTATCACCTTTAGCCCTGAACTCTTTAATTACTTTCGCTGGAACACTTGCTTGTTCAGCGTACATTATAGTTGTTGGTCCTTTAAGCGCTTCATAAAGTCCCTCATATCCATCTTCAGCAGGAAAAGACTCTAACGCCTTCTTAGCTAATGTGTTCTTAACTACTTTAACTGTCACTCCTTGATCGAAGCAAAGTCTCCTTAGTCCATTAATCTGCTCTACTGTCATTGATGAACTATCAGCAAAGTAGATAAACTGATTATTTGCGAAAGTCTCCTTGAGCTCTTCTATCGCAGCTGTTTTGTCAGTTCTATTCATGATTAAGCTTTTATAGATTTGATATCAATCTTCACTCCAGGACTCATAGTAGAAGCGACATGTAAAGATCTCATGTATTCTCCTTTTGCAGAAGAAGGCTTCATCTTAATAAGTGTAGTGAGCAATTCTAGAGCGTTCTGAGCTAATGCCTCAGCAGTAAAACTTACACGTCCTACTGAAGAGTGAATAATCCCGAACTTATCAACTCTAAAAGATATTTTTCCACCTTTTACATCAGCAACAGCTGCACCTACATTTGGTGTTACCGTTCCTGTCTTAGGGTTAGGCATTAATCCACGTGGTCCGAGGATACGACCCACTTTACCTAATTGTGCCATGACGTTAGGAGCTGCTACAACTACATCTACGTCAGTCCAACCTTGCTGAATCTTAGTGATGTACTCGTCTAAACCAACATAGTCGGCTCCAGCGTCAAGTGCTTCTTTTTCTTTGTCTGGTGTACATAATACAAGAACAGTCTTTGACTTTCCTGTACCATTAGGAAGGGAAACAGTACCTCTTATACCTTGATCAGCTTTCTTAGGATCAACTCCTAATCTAACGTGAAGATCAACAGAAGCATCAAACTTAGTACAATTCACATCTTTAATGATGCTCATAGCTTGAGCCAATGGATAGGCTTTCTCTAAGTCGTGCTTTTCAAGTACTGCCTTTCTTTTTTTAGAAATGGCCATTAATAACAGTTTTTAAGGTATTAGCGTCACGCTGAAGCGGACTCCCTTAGTTATATAAATAATAAATTCTTTTATGCTTCTTCGGCAGTAGCCCAAGGTGCTTGTCCAGAGACATTAAGTCCAAGACTTCTTGCTGTGCCCGCTATCATTCTCATAGCTGACTCTACTTTAAAGGCATTCATGTCTACCATTTTGCCTTCCGCTATTGTCTTCACTTGATCCCATGTGATCGTTCCTACTTTAACTCTATTAGACTCTGGTGAGCCTTTCTTGAGCTTAGCCATTTCCATAAGTTGTACTGCTGCAGGAGGCGTCTTGATGATAAATTCAAAAGACTTATCCTGAAACACAGTAATTACTACTGGAATCAATTTACCTGGACTATCCTGTGTACGAGCATTGAATCTCTTACAGAACTCCATAATGTTAAGTCCTTTTGCACCAAGTGCTGGACCTACTGGTGGAGCTGGATTTGCTTGACCACCTCTTACTTGGAGCTTAACATACGTTTCTACAACCTTAGCCATAATTTATCCTTGTTTTTCGACCTGCATGAAGTTCAATTCCACTTCTGTGCCTCTACCGAAAATTTTAACAATTACCTTTAATTTCTTCTTCTCTTCGTTAACCTCTTTGATGTCCCCAACGAATTCATTGAACGGTCCATCTACGATTTTAACTGCTTCCCCAATAATGAATGGTTCGATCATGGATTCTCCAACTTCTTGAGATTCATCCACTTTACCCAACATTCTGTTGGCCTCACTCTCTTGCATCGGGATCGGCTTTTCTCTTCCTAAGAAGTGTATGACATTTGTCATACTCGCGATACCTTGAATCATCTCAGAAGAAAACTTCTTCTGAACTGCTTCGATGAGAATGTAACCAGGAAGTATATTTCTTTCAAGAATGACTTTTTTGCCATTTCTGATTTTGTAAACTTTCTCTGATGGCACTAACACTTCAGTCACCACATCTGACCACTTAGAACGCTCTATCTCAAGCTCTATCCGCTCTTTAATCTTGCGTTCTTTACCACTAATAACTCTAAGGGAAAACCATTTTTTCTCTGACATCCTTAGGAGTGTTAAACTAACGAGTATATTAAATCTAAAATCTGGCGGGATATCACGTCTAAAAACAATACGATGATCGCTATTATAGCAGAAGCTATTAACACGACTGTAGTACTACTTAGAAGATTAGGAAAAGATGGCCAAGTCACTTTGTTGAGCAACTCGTTGTAGCTTTCTTTAAATGATAATATTAGTCCGTCCATTATATCTAGTATTCTATCCTTTTCAAAAGTCCAAAAATCATAAGCAGGGGAGACAGGAATCGAACCCGCGGCCTACGGTTTTGGAGACCGTCGCTCTACCAATTGAGCTACTCCCCTGTATCGACAAGCAAGTCTTTTAGCAAAGAACTTAAGAGGCAAATACACCCCTGACTTACTCATCTTACATATGACAACAAATGAGCACCTTCTATTAGGTGCTCAAATTTGTTGTCATTTTATTAAAACGATTTGGCAAGCCGAAGCCTACTAATCGAGTATCTCAGTTACCTGGCCCGCACCTACTGTACGACCACCTTCTCTTATCGCAAAACGAAGACCCTTCTCCATTGCTATAGAGTTGATCAACTTCACTTCAAGAGCAACATTGTCACCTGGCATAACCATCTCAACACCTCCTGGTAAAGTAACATCACCAGTTACATCCGTTGTACGGAAGTAAAACTGTGGACGATATCCGTTAAAGAATGGAGTGTGTCTTCCACCTTCATCTTTACCTAGCACGTATACTTCACACTTAAAGTGTGAGTGCGGCTTAACAGATCCTGGCTTACAAATAACCATACCACGGCTAATTGCTTCCTTTTCTATACCCCTAAGAAGGATACCAGCATTATCTCCTGCCTCTCCTCTCTCTAATATTTTTCTAAACATCTCAACACCTGTTACAACAGAGTTAAGCGGCTTTTCATCCTTACCCATCATACCAACTATCTCAACTGGCTCTGATGTGTTAATAACACCTCTTTCAATACGACCTGTAGCAACTGTACCACGACCTGTGATAGAGAATACATCCTCAATAGGCATTAAGAAAGGCTTATCTACATCTCTAACTGGCTCAGGAATGTCAGCATCAACTGCAGCCATAAGCTCCATGATCTTTGCAGCAGCACCAGCATCTCCTTCGAGAGCTTTAAGAGCTGAACCTTGAATAATAGAAGCTGAGTCACCACCGAATTCATACTGATCCAATAATTCACGAACTTCCATCTCAACTAATTCTAACATCTCCTCATCATCAACAAGATCAACCTTGTTCATGAATACAACGATCTTAGGTACTCCAACCTGACGGCATAAAAGGATGTGCTCACGAGTTTGTGGCATAGGGCCAT
The DNA here is from genome assembly GCA_938039305.1 of uncultured Saprospiraceae bacterium. Lineage (GTDB taxonomy): Bacteria > Bacteroidota > Bacteroidia > Chitinophagales > Saprospiraceae > JAJRXG01. Next base: position 20,576 of record CALHUZ010000267.1, on the reverse strand, counting down.
CTGTCGCAGCAACTACAAGGATAGCACCATCCATCTGGGCAGCACCTGTTACCATGTTCTTTACATAATCTGCGTGACCAGGACAATCTACGTGTGCATAGTGTCTGTTAGCAGTCTCATACTCTACGTGAGCAGTATTAATCGTGATACCACGCTCTTTTTCTTCCGGGGCAGCATCAATCGCGTCGTAGTTCATCTTTTCAGAAAGTCCTTGCTCTGAAAGTACGAAAGTAATCGCAGCGGTAAGAGTTGTCTTACCGTGATCAACGTGACCGATAGTACCGATATTTACGTGCGGTTTGGTCCTCTGGAAAGTCTCCTTAGCCATCTGTTAAAGTTTATTAAGTATTTAAAAATTCAATCAAAACAAGATCGACCCTAAGGTCTATATCTCTGAAAAGGCCATCTGGCCCGTAAACTCATTTTTTTACTGACTCCTTTGAGCCAATGAGGGGAATTGAACCCCTGACCCCTTCCTTACCATGGAAGTGCTCTACCCCTGAGCTACATTGGCAATCAGGGCGTAGATGTCAATTCATTGAGCGGGAGACGAGACTCGAACCCGCGACCCTCAGCTTGGAAGGCTGATGCTCTACCAACTGAGCTACTCCCGCAAATAGTCGATGTGTTAAGAAAAGCCATCTATAGACTCACGAATCACACCTCTTATTATTTCAATCATACAATCTCAAAGACTTCCTCCAAGATTTACATTCTTTTCAAGAACAATGAACTATGCTTCATAGTCACTCTCACATAAAGATGTGGGGGTGATAGGATTCGAACCTATTCAGACGTAGTCACCAGATTTACAGTCTGGCCCGGCTCTCCAGCTCCGGCGCACCCCCGTCCACTTCTTCACTTTCCTACTGATATGTTAGTAGCTATGACTTGCGTCCTTTGTCAAGTGAAGAATGATTCTTGAGCCGTTGGAGGGATTCGAACCCCCGACCCGCTGATTACAAATCAGCTGCTCTGGCCAACTGAGCTACAACGGCAAATTAAACTCATACTCAACGATTGTCTAATACATCCGTTTCTGTATAAATCTATCTTCAATTAAATACTCTCCCTCTTCTGGAAAAGCGAGTGCAAAAGTATAACAAAATTTAGAAAGGTGAAACGCCTAATTTATCTTTTTTTCAAAGCTCTTGGATGAGCCCCATTATATACATCTTTTAGACGCTCTATACTGTTGTGTGTGTATATCTCTGTAGCCGCTAAACTGCTATGTCCAAGTAGCTCTTTTATAGCATTTAACTCTGCTCCATTATCGGCTAAATGTGTAGCAAAACTGTGCCTTAGAATGTGAGGACTCTTTTTTTCAACCGTCGAAATAGTTGATAACCAATCATTTATCTTCTTGTAGACAAACTTCGGGTACATCTTTTGGCCCTTGTCTGTAACAAGGAGCCACTCCGATTTTCCTTCCATATGATCATCTCTTATCTGCTTGTAGGATACTATGAGATCAGAAAGATCCGTAGAAATCGGGATGAGACGCTCTTTATTTCCCTTACCAAGAACTTTTATCGATTTCCTAGCAATATTAACATCTGAATCCTTCAAATTGATCAATTCTGCCCTTCTTATCCCCATCTGATATAGCAGATTGACTAACAATAGATCTCTGTGGTCAGCGAATTCATCTCCTTCTTTGAGTCTCTGCATCCCTCTTGCTATATCATCCTCTCTTATGACATGTGGCAATCTCTTTGATAGTTTAGGACCAGAAATCTTTGAAGCTGGATTAATCTCAATGGCACCTACCTTCTTTTGATACTTATAGAAAGTCTTTATGGAACTCAGTTTCCTATTTACTGACTTAGGTGTGTAGGAAGATTGCATCAGATGGACGATCCAAGACCTGACATGGATATGCTTTGCAGCAAATATGTCTGGCATCTCCAAATGAGTTATCAAGTATTGTGAAAACTGCTCTACATCCTTACTATATGAAAGAACAGTGTGATCCGAATAATTTCGCTCGTACTTGAGATAATTGATAAAAGAAGAACTGTCAATCATATTACAAAAATATGTAATTTGTTCTAACAATGTATCCTTCTTGCAAAAAGGCTCCCAGTCTTAATTCTTAAATATTTTAAGTGGTCTGATTGAAAGTACTTGACATGACCTACTTTATGCTCTGTATTTCGCACTTACGTGCATCACTGTTCAATGTACATCTCATATCATTGCCTAAGGAGTGTCGGTCATATTTTCTGCAAAGGCTATGACCTTCGCTATATCTCCTTCTTCTTTGTGGCTTAGCTTATGCTTACTTATGAAGTTTTTAACGCTCTTATTAGTGCTAAAAAAATTGGTTAGATCTTTCTTCTTCTTGATTCGCGTTACAACTCCGTCTTTCTCTATAAATCTAAGTTTAGTAATCCTTACTTTATCTTTGTCTAACCTACTGATCATGAAAGGGTTTTCCTTGCTGACAGTTCTTACGTCCGGCTTATAAGATACAAGGACAGCGTAATCACCCACCTCTTCAGTTTTAATGATGCCCTTAAGTCTGTCCCCATCTTGGAAATAGTAATGCTTCGATTTGTAACTTATGGAAGGCGGTTCAGCTAAGAACTTAAATGAATTAAAAGAGCTATTGGAAAGTTGAAGATGGATACCATCTCGATAAATTTCAATGTGCCCTCTCAGTAGATTAAGCTTGACACTGTCTACTACCATAGTGGCGTCATTGGGTAGCGTGAATTCTGCTTGTGACCACTCCTCAAACAGATATACATCACCTTGAAATACATCATGGTCGTATATTCTCTTTGATTCTGCTGAGATTGCTGAATAATTGATCCAATTGCTATCTGTAGCATCAACATTGACTTGACTAAAAAGACCAGTTTCCAAAAAAAGTAAACTGGCAATCAAAACAATCCTCATTATAGATTTCATATCAAGCTTTTTTTTTGAAGGACCTAATCTTTAAATAGTTACTAGTATTTAACAAAATACGGTGCATCATCATTTCTAAGTACTATCAATGACCTATTAGTTGCATTATCAAGCTTATCGATACTCCTGAGATCTCCTGAAATATACAAGTAATATGCCTCACTATCAAGTTTATAACCTTCGCCATCATTGATCAATACTAAACCAGTGCCTGCATCGAGCCTGGGAGTTTCTACCTCAGTATCGTAGATTGTACCTATAGCAATCAAGTCGTTAAAGCCATCTTCATTTAAGTCTAATGATATAGCATCTCTAATGGGAAAGCTCTGAACTAATCGGGGAAGCTCTCGTTGAGAAAACTGAAAGTCACCCTCATTAATAAGGAGTACTGAGTTGGTTGTTGTTATCTTCTTTACATAGGAAGATTCTAAATTACTCTCACCGTAGACATCTATCAAGCTAGAAGATGCATAGGATGCATAACTATCAAACTTATCTGTAATGAATGGGGATTGCTCAGAAGAGCATTCTTTGCCCCTTACAGGGACATAGGCACCCTTATATTCTTTACTTAAGACCAAGTCATGGGTTGCATTATTATCAAGATCCCCTGCATAGACAAGTAAGGGCGAGTTCTTTGAAGCATGCAGTTTATAGTTAAGTCCTATATTCCCCAGTAAAAAGTCCTGATCTCCATCTCCATCCACATCTGTGGCTGTAATGGAGAACCATAATCCTTCTCCTAGTTCCGGGATTTTTACCAGCTCAAAATGTCCATTCTTATTCTCAAATACTTTAGGCTCTTCCCACTCTCCTACCAGCATTATATCTTCCCACCCATCTCCATTGATGTCAGACACTTGTATATCATTTACAATACCAACCTCAATGAGCTCTGGTATAACTTCTTTGGTTACATCCTTTAGGCTTCCGTTCGTATTCAAGAATAATGAAGATGCTGCAGAGACTGGGTATTGCTGACCGTGGATACGGTTGCCTATCAATACATCTTGATCTCCATCATTATCAAAATCTATTAACTCAATACTCCCTCCTACGTGCCTATTAGCCCCAATAGCACTTTCTTCCTTCTTCTTCCAACTTCCATTATCATTTATATAAAGCCTATCTCTGTAGAACTCAGATGACTTCGCCCATTCATTGCCTCCACTAACAACTATCAAGTCTTGATCTCCATCTGAATCTATATCAACAAATGAAGCCGCTACATCTTCGTGACTAGCATCACTATTAAAAATTGAAATATTTTGAAGTTCATACTTTTCTCCCTCACTTATATAAATGACACCAGGTTGTCCTGACGCCCCACCTAAAAATAAATCTTCAATACCATCTCCATTAAGATCACTTTTGGCAAGGCAAGGCCCCATAGCCGATTGTTTATAAGGCAAGAGTACTTCTTTGGAGAAATCATTAAAATCGTTCTCTACATGTTTGTGAGCTATCCCAAGAGCCATGGCTGGAAGAGGGTTGAGCAATTTATTCTTTTTAGCGTTCTTTTCTAATATTGACCGCTGGGTTTGATCGTCGATTTCTATTGTTTGGTTGACGGTTATGTCCTTAATCACATGAGTCGTACCATCTAAAAACTCTATTAATAATTCATCCACTTGATCTACATCGCCAAGTCCAAAGTGAGCAACAGGTTCTAATGAACTCATATAGCCTCTTACTCTTCTGATTTCTGCTATCCTTTCTATCCCCCCATATTTCAATTTCACTTTGGCATATTGATCTCTGTCAGATGACAGGCGAACATTCAAGTAATTATTATAAGCACTAGATGTATTTTTATAAAGAGACACTTCTCCATCTATGTTATTTATAATAAGATCTAGGTCTCCATCTCCATCTAAGTCGGAAGTAGCAGCACCATTGGAAAAAGTAGATTTTCCTAAACCCCAGTGCTCATGAACTTCTTGAAATTCTAAATTATCAATTTGCTTAAAAACATTATTGGGCAAAGACTCACTTGGAATACTCTCGTATAACAACTTCTTCTCTTCAAGAGGAACGTTATTATTGTACTTTACCTTCAAATCATTTACTCTGTTTTTAAAATCATTGTCAGTTGCATACTTCCGATATCCATTAGTCACCAAAATATCCTTTTGGTCATCTTGATCAAGATCCTCTATTAATGCTGCCCAACTCCAATCTGTAGTAGCTACTCCTGCCAGTTGAGCCATATTGTTGAATCGATTTCCTCCATCATTGAGTAGCAAAGAGTTAAACATGTATTGATATGGAAATCCAAATGACTTCACAAGCAAATCAAAGTTGTCCAAATCCATAGACGCCATCAACGTTTTAGCGCGTACATGATCTTTAGATGCCATATCCAATACGAAAATATCTTGTAGTCCATCTGCATTGACATCAGCAATATCTACGCCCATTCCAAAGAAAGACATCTGCGATAAGTGAACTTTCGATCTATCAGAGAATGTTCCATTCTTTCTGTTGATGTATAAATTGTCAGGTTGATAATAATCATTGGCTATGTAGATATCTAACCAACCATCATTGTTAATATCACTTACTGCTAAGCCCAGTCCAAAAGTCGGCGCCGTGATTCCACTTTCAATTGTGACATCCTGGAAGGTGCCGTTATCATTCCGATATAAGTGCGAATAAGATGTGTAGGCTTTATTCTTGTTTTCTAAAAGTAGTCTATGAAATGTAACAGGATCATAACCGTAGAACTCACTTTCATTCATGACTATACAATCCATATCTCCGTCTTTATCATAATCAAAGAATGTAGATTGTGTACTTATACCTGCATCTGCTAAACCAAACTTTTCAGCGCTCTCAGTAAAAGTAAGGTCCCTATTATTTATATATAAAGTATTCTTTCTTTGCCCCATAGGATAAGGGCCTCCTTGGCTTACATATATATCTAACCAACCATCATTGTTAATATCAGCGTATGATACACCGTTAGCCCATTCTTTTCCAACATTGACACCCGCCTGAGTTGAAATGTCTTCAAATTCTAAGTTGCCTTTATTTAAATAAAGCTTATTGGGGACTTGATTACCGGAAAGAAAAACATCAGGAAGTCCGTCGTTATTAATATCGCCAACGCCAACACCCGCACCATTATAGAAATAGTCAAAGTCCAGCAGGTTAGACTTTGTGGAAACATCTGGAACAAGATCGTTAGAAAACTCGATATTAGAATGAGATGAAAGCACCTCTTCGAATACTTGAAAATGCTTCTTGGCTTCCTTCTTATCCTTTGAACAGGATACTATAATTACAGAGAAGATTACTAAGAGTATTTTGTACCCAATACAGGTTCTCATGCACCACTATATTTTTATAAAACTTAAAACAAAACCATCCATACGAATGAAATGCACACCGTTAGAAATGTGACTTACATCCAACCTTATAGAAGAACCTGAAACATCCATATGTTCTATTCTTTGCCCTGAAGAATTATATATATCAAGTATTGTATGCCCCTGTATCTCTCTATTTAGAATTAGCTGTCCATCCGAGGGATTTGGGAAAATGGAAAAGTTCTCTTGAACCACCTCTTTCGTGTCAGTTGTCAAAAAATTACAATAAGCAGTATCCGGGTCCAATTCGATATAATCCATAGGAGCCAAATCTCTACCCTCAAAAGCTCGATAATCAACAGAGTATCTTTTTAATCTAAAAGTGATATTGTTAGATATTGTAAATGTTGTATCGCCCTGTTCTGCTCTATTCCCAAATTTTATCGGAGTGATATACTCCCATACAACCTCATTCTGAGGTGTCAACTCATATGTAAATCCCCATCTACCTGCGCATATAAGGAAATTACCATTATCGAGTACTTGTGCACTTGAAAGGGAAGTAGAATTGCTTCTGACCTCCTCACCGGGATGAGATACCCTTTGATCATAGGTCATTGGGAGATACACTCCATCATTTTGAAGATAGCTCTGACCATCATCGGAGATCGGAGTTTTTATTATATCAACAGTTGAAAGAGATACGCTCACACGGTTGTTATAAAGAACCATATCACCATATCTTTCGTCACCCGGCTCAGCCAAGGGATCTATCCAATTCACATCATGCTGAAAGAATAGCTGTTGACCATCACCATTGTCTTTTTGGTATGTCTGAGGGTTGCCCCATCGATACAAAAGGTCGCCTCCTTTATTAGAATTCCCGCCACTATGACTAGCAGACTCTTCTATCGTAGTGGAATGATCAATAACCCATAACTCATTAAAGTTAGGTATGCTCACTACTATTTGGTCAAGGACTGGATTATAGTCTATCGCATTCATATGGAGCCAATCCGGATGCCCATCATGCTCATCATAGTTAAGATCTATAAGTTCAGGATGATCAGCCACCACTCCAAAGTTATCCTTATCAGGAAACCGATCTTGTATAAGATGATCCCATGCGTGCCACGACCAAACTATAGAATCTAAAGATGGGTTCCACTCTAAGATAGCCTCTGGCCAAACCTTGTCTTGTGCCATCAATGAGGTATCTCTACCTGCAGCAACTGACTCGTCAAAACTCTTATTTTCCCATGCAATCATCAAGATGTTTCCATTAGGCATTGGGGCTACGTCATGATGCAATCTCATCAAAGAATCATTCAGATCAAATCTTGCTACAAATTGATTATCCCAGGTTCGTACTTCTACAGTTTCTCCACCTCCACCAGCCCAAATAGGGTCGTTCACGGCAGAGGTTTGTCTTCGCTTACACTTAATAAGATTTCCATCTTCTGTGATATACGCGGAATTACCAGGCACTATACCATCATCATCTTCCCACGCATGAACGATCCTACCGCAGTTATCGAAGAGAAACACATTAGGTTGATTATGTGGATACAGAAGATTGTAACCATCAGCGGATAAAGATGGCTTATATGACTGAAGTCCAATTGTGTTTTGAGACCAGACACAACTAAATACAGTTACGAATAAAAAACAAAATAATATTCTTGCCATATGTAAAATTAAAAAAGCCACACCCAATATATGGATGTGGCTTTTATTTATTAGTCTCTCGACTTTTGCATTTGAATTAGTTCAAGATAAATGGCCATTCTCCTGATGCACTAGTGATCACAGAGTTAGCTGATTCACCATATGTATTCACCCAGTTAATAGTCCACTTGTCACCTTCGATATTAGAATCAAAAGTCCAAGTATCTCCATAACTATCTGTGAAACCTACGAATTGTACTTCAGCACATACTTCACTAAATCTAAGTGTAGGCTGAGCAGCTATAGCTCCATAACATGGACCGTACGCACCAAATGACCAATCACTGAAGTTGTATATCCCTCCACCTTGGTCAACGATATCAACAGTTCCTGATACAGAACTTCCATTACACCATACATCAGTAGTTTCATATGAGTAAGTACCTGTCAAGTCTGAAGGACAATTAGCTCCCATTGTGAAGTTAAAATGTCCACGGAATGCTGGTCCAACAACTGTAGCTGAAGAATTAGACTGAGAGAATACTCTACCATCTGTTAATTCCACTCTTCCTACGAAGTTAAAATTATCACCTGCACTAACTTGGTCTTCAGTAACACCAGCTGCTGCTAATGCCTGAGTACCCGTGATAGTCACACTTGGTGCTTCTAAGTAACCATTTGCATTTGCTGTAAATTGATCAGGTGTCATTCTGAGATATTCTGTAGGGCCTGAGCTGTTATCTCCGTTTGATGCATCATTGTCATCATAAACAAGATCAACAACGTATGCAGCTACAAGAGCTCCACCTTCTTCGTCTACAAACTCTACTTGATATGTATAAGAAGAACCAGCAACATCAAACAAGTTGATAAGACCATCTGTCTGGTCAACAAGGCGTGGATATGCCCCTTTCTCAACGGTATCCAAAACCACTAAAGGTAATCTCTCGTCATCTGTACAAGACGCAAAAAGCAATACCAAAAGAACGGCCAGTAGTCCTATTATTTTATTATATAATTTCATAATATGATATTCGATTTAAGTAATTAATAAAGATCTACTGATCCATCATCCCAGAATACTCTATCCGTGAATGCCTTCTGGTTTGCATTTGCATTCCTAGTTACATGTATAGCAGGCAATAAGAAAGTTCTTGGGAAATCACCATAAACATTCTCAAGAGCAGGTTGCATATTATTTGGCTTACCTGTTCTGCGATATAAATTATATGCTTCTAAACCATTTCCATAAGAGGCAATCATCATCTCCTTAGCCACTAGATCCAACTTGCCATCATCACTTGCAGCATCATAAAGAGCTAATACAGAAGCTACATGATTATCTATATCATCAGCACTTGTACCAAAGAGTTCTCTAATCGTACCTTCACGACCATCTCTCAATGTCACGGATGCACCCATTGTCGCAGAAACAAGGCTTTCAAAACCTACAGCCTTTGTTATACTTGCTCTAATACCGCTTTCTAACAATGCTCTTGCATCATCACTTGTCCCTAATCTTAATGCAGCTTCCGCTCTCATCAAATCAACCATAGGAGAAATCATAATCGGTAAAATACCTGCACCTAATCCTCCTGTTGTTCCAGCTTGTCTTGTATCATCAAATGTATCATCATCAAACTGACCTCCTCCAGGGTATAATCCATACGAAGTACGTATCGGACCATCTGGTGGAATACCATCAGGATTCAAGTGATCTCTTCCTGAATATCCTGTACCAGGAATAATACAATAAGGAACATTTGGACTAGTCGCTTCCCAAAATGCCGGTTTAGCAGACTGATCTGGGAAAATAGAGAAATGGCAAGAGTAAGTCGTTTGATCTTGAGCTCCAGCATCATCAACCTTTCTATAGAAGTAGTATCTCGTTCTTGGATCAGAAATCGTCGCTCCAGACTCCGCTACTTTATCACCCACTAATAACCACATCATGTAGTTAGATAGATAGTTACCATCATTAACTTCATAATGGTTGTTATACATCCAATGTCTAGAGTTAGGGTTAGTACGCTGATTACCATAGCTAAATTGAAAATCATCTGCCGCAGAGCTAATGAAGTTCCCCCCACTTACTATAGAACTAATCGTTCCGGCATCCTTTGTATTCAAAGCTGCCTTCAACTTAAGAGTATTAGCAAACTTTACCCATTGGCCAGGATCTCCTCCATAAAATCCTTCATAAGAAGGGCTACCTGCAGATGTACCCGATAATTGGCCAATAGCCTCGTCTAACAATGCCAATGCAGCACTATAAACTTCACTATCAGAATCAGCAGCTGGTGAAATCGCATCTGTACCAAGTAATGCTTGGCTGTTAGGTACGCCACCAAATATATCTACCAATGTAAGTAGCGTATATGCCTTCATAATCTTCGCCGTTCCAGAATGAATGTCAAACCCACCTGGCTCAGATATAGCCAAAAGAGCATCAATATCCGGGAATAATGTAGAATATGCATTTAACCAAAGACCATCAAAAGACTCTGGTTGAGCAAAGTCCTCATATGTACCTCCACCCGCATGATACATTCTTGCAGACGCACCGGTTGTAAATTGTGCACTTAGATATACATTTCTAAAACTTAGTTGAATGTTGTTATACAAGTCATTCAAACTGGCATTGTCTGGTGTAATTGCATTTGGATTATCTAATTGATCCAAATCTAAGTTCTCACATGAACTTGCAAAGCCTACCAGAAACAATACAACTATTACTTTATATATAAAATTCATAATTGTCATTTTCTTTTTTGAAATAATGAGTTATCCCAATGTTTAAAAAGTGGCATTTATACTCACACCATACTTTCTTGCTGTTGGTGCTGTACGGAAATCCAAGCCTCTACCGTTTCCTACTCCCGTACTAATTACTTCAGGGTCAAAGTTCATTCCTGCAGGTATGTTAGGAGCGTTGTACCACAAGTTCTCTCCTGAGAATGTGATACCCAATCTACCGAAAGGTGTATTCTTCAATAAACTCTGTGGCAATGCATAAGCCAATGAAACTTGTCTTAATCTTAAAACAGTTCCATCAAGGATTGCTCCTTCATCTGTAAAGAATGTAGCGAAAGCCTCATCTCCAACATATACTTGCTTATCATTAGGTGATCCATCAGAATTCACACCATTAGGAAGTACAAGAGGTACATTTCTATCGAAGTCAGAATCAACAGTGTTTCCACGTGCTAACAATGCTCCAACAGTTGAAGAGTATAGTTGTCCTCCGTGGATATATTGCCACTGGAATCCAAAACTTAATCCTTTGAAAGAGATATTGTTAATCCAGTTCGCTTGAAACTCAGGGTTAGGATCAGCGATGATACCGAAACCACCTCTTACATAACCACCTTGTCCATCGACGATGATACGACCTTGATCATCTTTTGCAAATTGCTGCCCGTAGATAACACCAAATGGTTCACCTGGGATAGCATAATTACCTAATGTTCCAAAACCTTCAACGTAGACTCTTTCAATTCCTTCAAAGATCTCATCTACTGTAGCAACATTCTTAGTATAATTCAATGTAACATCCCAACTAAAGTCACCTACAGATACAGGAGTTATATTTAATCCAAGCTCAATACCTTTGTTAGTTACCTGAGCTGCGTTAACTGTAGTACTAGTATAACCAGTTGCAGGATCTAATGGAAGAGCAATGATCAAATCACTAGAAGTCTTGTTATAAAGTGAAAGATCTAACCCAATTCTATTGTTTAAGAACCTTGCTTCTACACCTCCTTCTAATTCCTTGAAAAGCTCAGCCTGTAAGTTTCTGTTACCTAATTGTTGAGAGACACCATTTGTATTCAACACTTGTCCTCCTGGAGCAACGAATACATTAGTTGAACTATTCAAGATATTTCTTGTCTGGTATGGATCAGGATAACCCGCAGATGTTCCATATCCAAATCTTAACTTCAAATAGTTCAAAACAGAATTGTTCTGCAATGACTCTATCGCATCTGTCGGTACGAATGATACCGATGCCGATGGATATAGTACAGAATTATTTCCTGCCTCAAGTGTTGAAGTCCAGTCATTTCTTGCTTGTACGTTCAAGTAAAGGTATGACTTGTATGATAATGTAGCCGTACCAAAGACACCTAAAGTATTCTCAACTGACTGCGCGTTAAATGCGTTGTGATCTATGAAGTTGCTGTGACGAACTAATCCGTAAACAAATTGATTAGAAGATAACGTTCCTGTTACTTCATTCACCTCACGTCTACTGTTCACACCAATAACTCCATCAATCGCTAAATCATCATTCAACGAGTAGTTATATAATACGTTAACCAATTGATCTGTGATCTTGTTAGCAGTATTAAATGATGCTAATTCTCCATCCGGGGCTCTTGCACCACCTCTATTGATATATCTCTGGTTTTTTTGGTTATATGTATCTAAACCAAGGCGATATAGTACAGTAAGGTTATCATTTAACTCATATGATAATTCGTTAGTTGCAAAGAATCTATTTACATTCTCTGTCTGACCTGCATTATTCAAAGTCCATAATGGGTTCTGAATAGGAGATCCACGCCTATAATATACGTTTGTTCCATCTACAGGTGATTGGTAAGGAAGACCGTTTAAGTCAACTGAGCGAGGAGTAAATAATAATGCTCCAAAAAGACCATTACCGTCACCACCAAAACCAGTACCTGTAAGAGGTGTTTCTCTATTAGTCGCAACATAGTTGTAACTACCTTTCAATCTAAGTCCTCTTGCTAAAGTAGTTTGAGCACCAAGACCGAAGTTGTGCTTATCTAAGAAGTTAGATCTCGCATTATCATTACGATCATCTTTCTTTGGAGTAAATCCTTCTTCCGTTAAGAAAGAGTATGTCGCTGAGATAGAAGAGCTTTCGTTTAGTCTAGTCTGAAGTGATACTGACGTATTAGATGATAATCCTGGCTGGAAAAATTCTTCTACAGAATTAAAAGGCTGATATGGGTAGTCAGCTCCTGCAAATTCTGGAAAATCATCAGCGTATTGCGCTTGATCATATGGGTGTGTAATAAGTACTTGGCCATTACTCTCTCCTCGATAATCTGATCCATAAGAAGAAGGTCTTAAATCATCAAATGCCGCTCCCCAGTTAGAGAAGAACCATCCAAATCCTGCGTTAAAACCATTACCATAAGTATTCTGGTAGTCAGGAAGGTTAGCAATTTCTGATTGGAAGACACCTTGATTTACACTGATCTCCATTTTCTTGTTGGCATCTGTTGTTCCAGCTCCGTTCTTAGTTGTCACAAGTACAACACCATTACGGCCAGCCTCTCCATACAATACTGTTGCTGAAAGACCTTTCAAGATTGAAATCTCTGCAATAGAATTAGGATCAAGATCTAAAAATCTTGAAGAAGCTGTTGCCGCTCCAGAACCAAATCCTTGGTTTCCAGTATTTGTACTTGTGTTAAATGGTACACCATCAACGACGAATAGTGGTTGGTTAGACCCAGTAATCGTAGAGAAACCTCTAATGATGATATTTGTACCTGAACCAGCCAAACCTGAAGTAGATGTAATATCTACACCCGTTGCCTTTCCACGAAGAAGTCTTGCGACATCCGTTTCTTGACGAGCTGTTAAAGCTTCGCTGTTCAATGTAGTAACACCATAACCCAAGGCTTTTTTCTCCTTCTTGATTCCGAGGCCTGTTACAACCACTTCTTCAAGAAGCTCCCCTTGAGCGAGTGCTACTGTTACGTCAGACATTCCTGTCACATCAATCTCCTGAGTCTCAAAACCCGTGAAACTGAATGTTAGGATGTTAGATCCATCTGGTACACTGATGGAAAAGCTTCCATCTATGTCTGTTATTGTACCAGCGGTTGTTCCTTTCACAAGAACGTTAGCACCAATAAGTGCCTCTCCAGTGTCGTCATTAACGATACCGGTTACGGTTCTCTGTGCCATCATGGCACTAACTGAAAGAAAAAGTACTAAGAAAAGTAGTGAAAGTCTTTTCATACTAATTTCGGTTTAAAAAAAATTAATTAATGATAAAGTGTATCCCTTTTGGATACACCGCATATTAGATTTTACATATGGGTCATACGTCCCACGTGATCGGCGCAAATTTAACTTTATGTTTAGTATTTACATCAAAATAGACGATAAAGATTGTGCTTACGCTGCCTAACTATTAAATCTTTGTTAAGATTAAGTCAATTAAACTTTTGCTCAAAGCGTCATATATGTATGATCAACTATATGTATTCTCTTTGATCCGTGGACGATATGAGAAAATTCTATTCAACAAGGCAATAATCTCAACTCAATCAAAAAAGGGATGCTAAAAAGCATCCCTCATAAATTTTAACACTTTTCCTCTCTCTTAGCAGTTACAACAGTCATTTTGCTGAAGATTGGTATCGGTTGTACCCATCCTCATTCCTTCCCTTACAAAGGAAGGACGGTAATTCTTACGATCTTAATGATTCTGAACTAAGCTAAAGGAATAGCGGAAACAGGGAAGAAGCTCGATACTTAGCAGTTTGTATCCGTTGTACCCATCCTCATTCCTTCCCTTGCAAGGAAGTATGGTAATTCTATACAATCTTAATGATTCTGAACTAATCTAAAGGAATGGCGGAAACAAAAGAAGGGATGCTTTACAGCATCCCTCTTTAAATTTTAACAATTCTATTCTCTCTTAGCAGTTACAACAGTCATTTTGCTGAAGGTTAGTGTTCCTATCAACATCTCTCTGTGGCAAAGGCCAAACATCATCACAAGAATCATATCCTATAGGACCAAGAACTTCTTCTGCCTTCCCTCTTCTTCTTAAATCAACTAACCGCTGCACCCCTTCAAAGGCGAATTCAACAAAACGCTCCTGAAGAATCAAATCTACATAGTTAGACGCATCAAGGATCACTGGATCTAGACCTGCTCTTAGCCTTACTTGATTGTACCATCTATTAGCCATATCAAAATCTCCAGCTTCCGCTGCAGCTTCTGCTACAATAAGCACCATCTCAGCATGACGTATAAAGAATATCGGATCTGTAGCTGTGCCAGAAATACCTGAATCAAAACTCGGATACTTCACTCCAAATGGAACACTTGCTTGCTGATCATCAAAAGTCAACGCTCTTCTTATGTCTCCTTGTTCGAATGCCGCCATTAATGTTCTCGAAGGACCAATAGAATATCTTCCTCCAAAATCAGATGGCCCATATAAAAAGTTAAGTGTGTTACCATCAGAAGGCGTAAACTGTAAGCTATAAATCTGATCACTTAAATAAGGAATTGTTGTGAGGTCAAAGTCGGAACCTAACACTTGAAGTGCCTTAGAGCTTGCGTCCGAATATCTACCTTGATATAAAGCTGCTCTAGCCAAAAAAGCATTAGCTGCCTCTTGACTTGCTACTCCTGGTCCTGAAGTAGCTAAAACTTTTGTGGAAGCTTCAGTAAAGTCAGCTATAATTAGCGCGTAGATATCAGCAACAGAACTTTTAGAAACGTTAAGCACCTCGCCTACATCTGATGTTGGTTGTGTAACAAGTGGCACCTCTTGCCATAGTGTTACTAATTGTAAATACGCTTGTGCTCTTACAAACTTAGCTTGAGCCACTACATCATCTCTCTGGTCCTGCTTAAATGTTTCTTCCTCTACTAAAGGCACTCGAGCAATGATGTTATTAGCAACATTGATGACATCGTAGAGCTCTGTGAATACATTAGCCGCTGTTCCATTAGCTGGAAAAACATTGAGGTTACCATATTCTAATCTAGAGGGGAAAGTACCTGTGGCATCCGCTTCATCACTGAAGAACTGCCCAAGCCCTAACCAACCATCAAAAACTAAAGATCCATCCTGCATGTCGCTGTACAAACCATTCAAGGCAGCATTTGCGGTAACAGCGCTATTAATAGCATCTGTGGCAGGGATAGAATTAATCGGTGCAAGCTCTCCTTCTAACTCTGCACAAGAGCTAAGAATCAAAAGGACGAGTCCTACATATATTATATTGAATAATTTCATTTCTTATTAAATT
Source organism: uncultured Saprospiraceae bacterium (assembly GCA_938039305.1). GTDB lineage: Bacteria > Bacteroidota > Bacteroidia > Chitinophagales > Saprospiraceae > JAJRXG01. The sequence continues at coordinate 4,645 of CALHUZ010000267.1, read as the reverse complement.
TTAAAGAGTCAACTATTAAAATCCAAGGTTAATACCAAATATGATAGATCTCGGCTGAGGGAAAGTAAGGAAGTCTGTGCCTAAGGCAGTGTTGTTTCCATCGAAAATATTGACCTCTGGATCAAACCATGAATAATCAGTAAGAGTCCATAAGTTATATCCTGAGGCATACACTTTTAAGCTTCCGATACCTATCTTACTGAGTACAGATGATGGAAGCTCATATGCAACCGTTAAGGTCTTCAATCTCAAGTAGTCACCATCTTCAGCAAACCTATCAGAGTCTCTTCTATTACCATTTGGATCATTACGAATCAAACGAGGAATATTAGTATCATCTCCTTCTTGCTTCCATCTTCCTTCCCATGCTCTTCTTGTAGGGCTAAAGACGCCATTCATACCTTCGGCAAAGGCAAGGTTATTATTGTACACTTGAAAGCCAGTGGCAAACTGAAAAAATGCATCGATAGAGATTCCCTTGTAAGAGAGACTGTTATTAAAACCACCTTGGAAATCTGGAAGTGCTTTTCCTACGTAAGTTCTATCATCATCATTGATAACACCATCTGGAGCTAAATCATCATCCGTCCCAACTATATTGTCAGGTCCAGCTCCACCTCCTATATCTACAAATCTAAAATCACCTGGTGCCGCATTAGGTTGTGTAGCATGTGCATCAATCTCAGCTTGATTTTGAAACAAACCATCTGTCTGGTGACCAAAGAAGCTTCCTATAGACTGTCCTTCAGCTATTCTATTAGCAAATCCCGCATCAAAGGGAATACCATCGACTAACCTCTTTACTCTATTCTGTAAGTATCCTATGGTGAAGGTAGTATTCCACTTAAAGTCTCTTGAGTCAACAACTGCAGCTGTCAATGTAAGGTCAACACCTTTGTTCTGAACTGCACCTACATTCTGTATCACTGTTGTAAATCCAGATGTTGTAGGAATCGGACGTGCCAAAAGTAAATCCTCTGTGTCTTTAACATACACATCTAAACTACCACCGATTCTGTTGTTAGCAAATCCAAAGTCTAAACCAACATTTAACTGTGAAGTAGTCTCCCACTTAAGATCAGGGTTACCTAACTGAGTAGGCTGCGTACCTGGAGCATCTCTATAATTGGCTCCACCTCCGTACAACTGACGAGATAGGAAGTTATTAAATGTATTGTTACCAGTCTGACCATAACCAACTCTTAACTTTAAGAGATCAATTTTTGAATCAGGCATCAATGTCTCAGTAATATTCCATCCTGCGGAAACACCTGGGAAGTATCCCCATTGATTATTGATAAATCTTGAAGACCCATCAGCTCTGAAAGTGGCAGTCACAAAATACTTGCCATCCAGTGACCAGTTAGCACTTGCAAAATAGGACCTAAGATTATCTCCAGTAAAGCTACCATCTGTGGTAAGTGGTGTCGCACCTGAGCTCAATCCTCTAAAATCGTTAGTTGGGAAATCAACGGCTTCAGTGAAGTTTAGGTTGATATCATCCTCTTGGAAACTTGTTCCAACTGCTATCTGAAATGCATGCTTACCAAATGTATTATTATAGTTAGCAACATATTCATGAACAAAACGCTCATCTGAGATTGTCGCTACGACAGCTCTTCCTGTATTAGAAGACTGAAGCACATTCGGCTCATAAATCGACTCTCTTTGATTAACGAGGTCAAGTCCAAGGGAAGCAGAAAGACTAAGCTGCTCTGTCAAGTTATATGACGCACGAATTTTTCCTTGTAGTCTACCTCTTCCTATGTTATTTTCATATTCAGTTGTTGCTGCTACGGCATTTTCGATTCCAAACGCACCTCCGTATGATCCATCATCATTGAAGATAGGAACTACTGGTGGGATAAGGATCGCGGCTCCAAGAGCTCCGAATATATTGTTGTCGTTCTGAACTTGTTGAGTATTAGACTTTGAGTAAGCCATATTCATTCCAAACGTTAACTTCTTAGAAGCTATGTGATTCACATTAAGACGCCCACTGTAACGAGTGAAACCAGAATTTTTGATGATACCCTGCTCATCAGAATATCCCAATGAACCAAAGTATTGTGTTGATGCATTTCCTCCAGAAATATTACCACTTAGGTTTTTAAGCGGTGCTGTTCTGAATATCTCATCTAACCATTGTGTATTAGACTCTCCAATTGGGCCCAAAAGAAATTCTTGGACGTTGGCATAAGTGACATCTAAGCCAAATGATTCCAATAATGGCCCCCAAAGTTCTTCAGAATATTGTTGGTATTCTTCACCAGTGATTCCTTCTATTTTCTTTGGCAACCAAGCGTTTCCATATGACGAGTTAAGTGAAATCTTCGTTTTTCCATCTTTTGAACCAGACTTAGTAGTGATCAGCACTACCCCATTAGCAGCTCTTGATCCATATATAGCAGCAGAAGCCGCATCCTTCAATACTTCGATTGAAGCAATTTCGTCAGGATTAAGATCTGAAAGAACCGAAATATTACTACCTCCGATAGCTTCTTGAGCAAAATCAAGATTATCACCTGAGATAATAGGAATACCATCTATCACATAAAGAGGCTGATTACTTGCTGATATAGAAGTTCTTCCACGGATATTCACATCGATTCCTCCTCCAGGCTTACCTGAGTTCTTTGTGACCTGTACTCCTGCAGCACGACCTTGCAATGCCGTCTCAAAACTTGGGAGTTGTACATTAGAGATATCTTCAGATTTGATAGAAGATACTGCTCCCGTGACATCCTTTCTTTTTTGTGGTGCGTAGCCTACAACAAGCACATCTTCTAAGCCGATGGCATCAAAGAATAGAGTAATGTCTACACTGCTTTCTGATCCAACCGCATACTCTTGCGAAGTGAATCCTGTAAATGAATAGATCAGGATGTCTGACCCATCTGGCATATCAATGCTGTATGATCCATCAAGATCAGTGATTGTACCAAGTACAGTTCCTTTGACAAGTACTGAGGCTCCTATCAGAGGCTCATTATTATCATCTAAAACTACACCGGTGATCGTCCTTTGTGCTAAAGAAATACCTACGCACATCAGGAAGATGAAAAATGTAAGTAACAATTTTTTCATTCGATTAACTTTATTTGGTGTGAGTAAAAAAGCGTAAAACAAATACAAGTAACTAACGCTTCGAAAGTTCAGCTTGCTGCTCAATCGTTAAATTATTCTTAATAATTGAGAGCAGTAATTCATGCATTTGTTCGTTTAAACCAATGAAGATCAAACTGTGTTTTCAACCATAAAGAAGGCTCAAAAACAAGGATCTCATCAATTTTGATAGGCAATGATAACAGGATTAACAAAGATTAATGGGCATAAAGGCGATCAATTTATTGATTAAACCCAATAATTGTCATACAAAAGAATCTTCTTGCAGTACTCCATCGTTATTGAGGCAGATGTGAAATTTACTCTTAACTTCGTTAATTAACATTGTAAAGCATTCCAATGAAGACATACATAGTAACTCTGGTTTTATCGCTGTTCTTAAGTTCTGTCATGTTTGGCCAAAGACCGCCAAGCTATGATCCGTCAACGACCATAACTAATATTGAACATGTAGTCTGCCCTGCGAATCACGAAGTATCAGATCATTATGTTCCACCGAGTAAGACGAAATCTCTACTTAAGAAAAAAGCTTTAACCTTTGTTCCGACCTATAGTGCTAACACGCCTCAAGAAGTTATTACAGCTATAGAAACAAGAGTTTTTCCATTGTTAGAAGAAAGCTTCACTTCACCCGTTCCTATTAATGTAAGTTTTGATTGGATCACGCCTGAAACTGTTGGGACATTAGCTTCTGCAAGCCCGTCGGGATACAACGTCAACTTCGTTCCTTATGTCCAATATGCTAATGTATTCTATCCTTTGCCTCTGGCAGAAAAAATAGCAAAAAGAGAACTTAACGAGCCGGGGCAACCAGACCTTTCTATAAATGTCAATATGAATCAAAACTGGTGCTATGATTGCGATACACCAGAAGAAGTAGGAGATCGATTTGATTTTGTATCTACGCTTTATCATGAGGTTTATCATGGCTTAGGTTTCGTCGCTTTTGCAAACGTAAATGATGAGGGGCTTGGATTTCAAACCGCTGGCGGTCTTTCAACTGTCTATAATGGCTTACTAGAATCCAGGACAGGTATAAGAACTTTAGAAATAGAAAGTGGTACAGAAGAATTGGCAAATTTCTTTCAGTCTAATCAACTTTTCTTTAATCTACCATCAGCTGGAAGAGCCAAGGTGTATGCACCAAATCCATTCGAAGGAGGATCAAGTATTTCTCACGTTGATGAAGCTGCTTTTAATAACACTGAGAGTGCATTAATGACTCCTTCAAGTAGTAGAGGTGAAGTTGAACGTAGCGCTGGAATTGCAACAGAAATGATGTATGATATGGGATGGCTTTATACCTATATACTTCATGATGAAGAAGATTTGACTGTTGAGAAAGCAATCGATCAAGACTTCGTAGTTAGAGCGACAATCGAGTCTGACAATGGCTATATCGCTGATAGCTTAAAACTGGTTTATACATATGATGATGGCCTAATGGAAGAAGTCATTGTCGATTTTATAAATGTTGGTGGAGACAATTTTGAAGCAACTATCCCCGCTCGAAATGAAA
>CALHUZ010000266.1 GCA_938039305.1 uncultured Saprospiraceae bacterium | reverse complement strand
ATATGGCAAAGTTCTACAGATACTTTTCATACAAAAGTAGAGAGGAGATAGAGTCTGATGAAACATCACTTGATCCAAGGGATTTGAAAAAGAATCTTGCTGAAGAGCTGACAACAAGAATTCATTCTAAAGAAGACTTTGAAGCTGTACAAAATGTATCAGAGATCTTGTTTAATAAAAATGCTACAGCGGATAAATTAAAATCTTTAAGTGCAGATGCATTAAAGACTGTTGGACAAGAGATCCCTAGCTTCGATGTATCAAAAGATATCATAAAGAATAACGCTAACATAGTAGATCTCATTGCGGAGCATACTACAATCTGTAACTCTAAAGGAGATGCTCGAAGAGCTATTAAGAATAATGCAATTTCGCTAAACAAAATTAAAGTAAACGATCATACACAGGAAGTAAGTTCAGAAGATCTGCTCCATGGGAACTTTATCATGATCGAAAACGGTAAAAGGAATAAGTACTTAATAACAACGAGTTAGTCATCGAAGCAATCAGACCATATATCATCGGAGTCACAGGTAGGAGTGGAAGCGGTAAGACTTCGCTTGTCAAGAATGTACAAAATTACTTTGGCACAGATAAAGTATCTATTCATACTATGGATAACTACTATCTCAATAGTGATGAACAAATACAAGATGCCGAAGGGTTTATAAACTTCGATCTGCCTACTTCTTTCCAGCGAGAAAAATTCTGTCGAGATCTTATGCTCCTCAAAGATGGTCAGGACATTGAGATTCCTCGATATGAATTTAAAATAGAAGGTGGTTCTGATAACATCTCTATTAAAAGCTCAGAAGTTATCATCGTGGAAGGGCTCTTCATATATCACTATGACGATGTAATTGACAACTTAGATTATAAGGTCATGGTACAACTTCCGATGCCTATAGCTTATGAGCGTCGATTGAAAAGAGACATCACAGAAAGAGACTACACTGAGGAAGTCACTCGATATAGATATATGAATCATGTCGAGCCCGCTTACCAGAAATTCATAGATCCTCACATGCCTAAGATGGACCTCATTGTAGACAACACTGAAAGTCTCACTGAAGGTGAAGAAGTCTTGAAAGATATAATCAAAGGCCGGATAAACTCTTGATAAGACTTTTTCGTATCTAATTGATACTAAGAGATTTTCAAGATAATCTTGCCGGCGTTCTTATTAGCCTCCATAAAAGTGTGAGCTGCCGCAACTTCTGACCAATCATATACAGAGTCTATAATAGGACTCAGGGATCCATCAATAAATGATGGTAATGCCATTTTATAAAAAGATTGTGCCAGATCGATCTTATAATCAAGACTTCTTGCCCGCAGTGTTGATCCCATAATCTTTAGGCGTTTAAAAAGGATATTAGAAATCTGGAGCGACTCCACTTGAACTCCTCCCATCAAAGCAAGCATGACCATACGACCATCGAAGCCCATAGAGTTGATATTTTTTTGAAAGTATGATGCAGCTAAAAAATCAATGACAACGTCAACTCCTTGCCCATCTGTTAAGTCAGATACTGCACTTTCAAAATCTTCTGATTTATAATCGATGGCATGATCAGCTCCAAGAGAAAGACAAAGTTCATGCTTCCCTTTAGAAGCGGTGACAATGATCTGAGAAGCTCCTATCTTTTTGGCTAATTGAATAGCGGCAGTCCCTACTCCACTTGCTCCGGCATGAATAAGCACTCGCTCACCTTCTTTCAAATCTGCCAATAAAACCAAAGCTTGGAAAGCCGTTAAAAAGACTTCTGGAATAGCAGCTGCTTGCAAAAAGTCTAATCCGCCGGGGATAGGCAAAGCTAAATGTTCATTGATAGAAACATACTGAGCATAGCCTCCACCCGCTAACAAACCACAAACTCTATCTCCTATTTTCTTCGTAGTGACGCTCGTCCCAACTTGAGTAATCACTCCTGACATTTCGAGTCCAATAATTTCACTCGCACCTGGAGGAGGTGGATAAAGCCCTCTGCGCTGCAGCGTATCCGCTCTATTAAGAGCTGAGGCTTCCACTTTCACTAAGACATCATTAGGCCCTATATCCGGATCTTCTGTAGTTCCGATATAGAGTTGATCAACACCACCAAATTCTTTAAGCAATACGGCTTTCATATTCTAATACTTTTTAAAATCTATAACCTCCTTGAACACCCAAAAGGAGAATGGCACCTTGACCTGTTGGGCTTCCTGTTGTCTTCACATTCCATTCATATCCGAAGCTTAACGAGGGTTGTATCATGAAATGGTCGCTAATTAAAAAAGCATAACCCATACTGGCGGTGGGTTGTAAGACGATTATAGAAGTCTGACCAACAATCCTAATATCATTAACTCCTATATCTGCCCAGTCGACATTGTTAAACCAAATGTCACTTCTAAGCATGACGTTCCAGCCTTTTCTCTCACTTTTAAAATAAAATCTATATCCTAATGAGCCGCCAATACCATCACCAATCTCTGAGGCATGAACTCCTAAATCTCTATGATCAAAGTTGTTATAACCAACACGAAAGGCAAGAGCTGATTTTTCACTTAGCCCATGGTCATAGTTAATCGTAGACAAGTATCCAGTTGGATAAATTTGAAATTCAAAACCAAAATTAGAAGTGTTCTGACCACTGAGATGGCATAACATCATCATGAAGTACAAAGCTGATAGATACCTCATTCTTCAATGACATCAAACTCATGGAAGTAAGATTTATCCGACGCCAGAACGATTATTAGCAAGACTACATTAACCATGATCATAAAATAGTTTCCGATGTTCGTGCTCTTCGCTGCAAGGCCGCTTTCCTTATCCATTGTGATAATTACAATCTGAAAAATCACCGATAAGAGACTTACTGCAATAGCTCCATAAACAAGGTTAAGTGAAAAGCTTTTTCCAATAATTAAAAGCAATCCAGCTAAAGCATAAAGAACAGAAGCAATCAATCCAATAATACCTAATCTCACGATCCATACTTTATAATAATCTGAGAAGGTCATTATATTGCCAACGCTTCCAAATAAACCTTCCATCATGGCAATTCCAGCACTGTCATCTGCGTCAAACTTGTTGACCTCAGTTTTATAACCTGCTATCTCTACACTATCTGGAGTAACATCGCTTATCTCATCTTGGATAACTTCTACACTTTCTACTGTATCTGATCTAATCTCTTCCTTTACCTTGCCCATTTCTTTAGACATCTCACTATTAATCTCTTCAAGCACTTCTGACATCTCATTCAAGGTATTTGGGGTATTGATTTTATTGACATTAGAAAGAGCGCCACATCCGCCAAATAGCAACATTATTATTCCGACCACAGTGGCCCAAGTAGGTAGCTTCATATCTATATAAATTTTATGTTGGACAACAACTGCCTTATTATCAAATGTACCAATAAATCCTCCTTTGAACATTCATAAAATAGAAGCACATAGGAAGGGCTCAGTCAAAACACAGTAGCTAATCTATCGTTAAAGTTGAAAGTAAAATTTTTGAAGAAAGTACTTAAGTGGATAAGCATCGTATTTTTCAGCATATATGTGATCGGTTGTGCGGCTCTATATTTTGCCCAAGATCGAATCATTTTTAACCCTCAGAAGATAGGAGAAGATACGCAGTTCAGATTTGGTAGAGAGATAAAAATACCTGTAGATGAAGATGTATCACTTCATGGACTTCTTCACGAGATTAATAATCCAAAAGGAGTCGTCTTGTACCTTCATGGCAATAAAGGAAATGCAAGAAGATGTCAGCGTCAGGCTGAGATGTTCAGTGGATTTGATCATGATGTATTGCTGCTGGACTATCGAGGGTATGGAAAAAGCGACGGCGTAGTCACAAGTATGAAACAACTTTATGGTGACGTTCAGATCGTTTACAATTTTCTGATTGAAAAGTATGGTGAAGCAAATATCACGATTGCAGGATATTCTTTAGGGACTGGGATGGCATCATACTTAGCGGCTAACAATAAGCCAGAGAGACTTATCATGATTGCTCCATATATCAGTATTATGGATCTGAAGGACCGTATCCTTCCTATTATCCCAGACTTCTTAGTTGAGTACAAACTAGATAACGGCAGTCATTTAAAGGATGTATCGTGCCCTGTTTCAATCTTTCACGGAACAGAAGATGAAGTAATTCCTTACGATTCTGCTGAAGAATTGAAAAGAACATTTCCCGAAAAGGTGGAACTCATGACTTTACATGAGACAGGTCATCGAAGAGCTATATTTCACAACAGTATAAGAACTTGGCTCGCTAATAACTTAAAGTAACACATCATGTTAGGTTGAACGAAAGATAAAGGTTGCTTTTACTGAGTACAAAAAGGGAGAATTCTTCTTTATAACATATAGGAGGTCCTGACTGTGACGTTATTCAATCAAGGAATTAAGTTCAACACTGATCGGAATGCCATCAATAACTAAAGCTGCTGATAAATCAATCTCATCCAACATAGGCCCTGGAATGATATCAAGATATTCTGGGCCATGGAATACTGAACGAGCTGCACATCTTCTAAGAAGAACTACATACGGAAGCACAATATCAGATATCAATGAAACTGCAAAGCTCAGTATGGAAGAAGTAGTAGAGCTTCTACTTGCCGACTTACCACTTCCAGAAGAACCAATCAATTATTACTATGAAGAGGATCCATATGTAGCAGTGGGAGAATCATGGATCGACAAAAAATACATCAATGGTGATAACCCGCTCATCAACGCTCGAAGAAGATCACTTTCTGGTTGGACGATAAAAGCATTATTGAGTGGAGGAATCAATATAAGAGAAAAGCTAACGCTCTTCTGGAGTAATCATTTTGTTGTTCAGGCGACTGTAGTTCAAGATCCCAATTTCATTTATCACCATAACGATTTACTTAGAAAAGGTGCTTTGGGCAACTTTAGAAAACTAGTAAAAGATGTGACCCTAAGTCCTGCAATGTTAAGATATCTGAATGGCAATCAGAATACGAAAAACGCTCCTAATGAAAACTTTGCTAGAGAATTATTTGAACTATTTACTATCGGGAAAGGGCCATTAGCAGGAGCTGGAGATTACACGACATTTACCGAAGAGGACGTCTCACAGGCGTCAAAAATACTTACTGGATGGATAGATCAAGGCTATTATTACAGGGATGACAATCCAGCTGGGGCCATATATGTAAATAGCCGACATGATACAACCTCTAAACAATTATCGCACAGATTTAATAGGACTGTCGTAGATAATGACGGCGATAATGAGTACGCAACTTTAGTGGACATCATCTTTGAGCAAGAAGAAGTTTCGAGATACATCTGCAGGAAATTATATCGATGGTTTGTCTACTATGATATAGATGAAACTGTAGAAGTTCAAATCATCGAGCCGCTTGCGCAAATATTGAGAGAGAATGATTATGAGATAAAACCAGTCTTAAAAGTGCTTTTAACAAGTGATCACTTTTATAATATTTGCAGTGTTGGTCCAATGATTAAAAACCCAATAGACTTCATTATAAATCTATTGGTTCAATTTGAAATTTCATATCCAGAAGATAATCTGGAGGCTTATAAGGTGTGGTCTAGAATGGCTGAGTTATTCGCAGGATTTGGCATGAACTACTATGAACCACCGAACGTAGCGGGATGGAAAGCATACTATCAAGAACCTTTATTTTATAGAACCTGGATCACAGCAGCAACACTTCCTCTGCGTCAAGCTTATACTAATGCCATAGTCTCTGGACAGGCCAAAGTCAGGAATACTGTATTGACGATGGATACTTTAAAAATCATCTCACAACTTGATAACGCCGACGATCCAAATGAACTCATCAAAGGGCTGACGTCTTTTCTATTCCCTCAACCCCTTACTGAGAATCAATACACTTTTCTAAAATCCATCTTGATACCTGGGCTTCCTGATTTTGAATGGACCGTAGAATATAATCTACATCTCAATGACCCTACAAATGAAGAAATAAAAAATGCCGTAGATCTTAAACTGAGGAAACTACTTCTCAACATGCTTACTATGCCTGAATACTACTTAAGCTAATCAACGAAGATGAAAAGAAGAAATTTTCTCCGCCAGACCTCAGGGTACATCGCTCTTCCAACACTACTGAGAGGGCTTCCACTAACTGCAGCAAGTAGTCCACTTTTTTCTAATGCTATAGGAGAAGACAATGATAAAATCCTTATCCTCATTCAGTTGATCGGAGGAAACGATGGACTGAACACCATTATACCATTGGATAAGTACGATATATTGGGTAATGCGCGATCGAACATTCTGATTCCTGAATCTCAAGTCTTAAAACTAACTCAAGAAATAAGGATGCATCCTTCGATGCAAAGCATAAAGGCACTTTATGATGACGCATCCATGACCGTGCTTCAAGATGTAGGATATCCTAACCAAAACAGATCTCACTTCCGGTCGTCTGATATATGGAATTCTGGTTCACCTGCAGATGAGATATGGAATACAGGTTGGATAGGAAGATACTTAGAAGACTGTCATCCTCTTTATCCAGAAAACTATCCTAACGATACAACCACCGATCCTTTTGCTTTGTCCATCGGATCTGTTGTTTCTGAAACATGTCAAGGCACCCGAACTAATTTTAGTCTCGCTATCACGGATCCACTTTCGATTACCCCATTGGCCAACAATACAATAGATCAAGTCCCAGACACTCCATACGGCAGAGAGTTAGCATTCTTAAGAACAACTATCGATCAAGCAAATGAATATGGTGAAGTCATATCAGAAGCGGCGGCTAAAGGGTCAGATGCTTATGGACCTTATCCTGACACAGGACTCGGCGAACAACTAAAGGCCATTAGTCTCCTTATCTCAGGTGGACTAAAGACGAAGATATATGTTGCGAGCATAGGCGGATTCGATACTCATGCTAACCAGGCAACAAGTGGAGATCCAACAACAGGCAATCATGCCGAACTATTAAAAGAACTTTCAGATGCAGTTTATGCACTGCAAACAGATCTAAAAAGTCAAGGTCTTGAGGAGAAAGTGATCTCTATGACCTTTTCAGAATTTGGGCGGCGAATCAGATCTAATGCAAGTCTCGGTACCGATCACGGTTCCGCAGCCCCTATGATGCTCTTCGGCAGTTGTATCAATGCTGGAATCATCGGCAAGAGCCCACTCCTTCCTGATATCCCTGAACTTAGCGATGGTGTGCCTATGCAGTATGATTTCCGAAGTGTTTATAGCTCAATATTAATAGATTGGTTTGATATCGATCGTAGTGTCGTCACAAATATTCTAGGAGATGAGTTCTCCTATATCCCTTTAGTTAATGGATGTAATCAGACAACTGCTACTGAAGACATCTCCCTTACGGTAAATGCTACTGTTCATCCTAATCCATTCTATGCATGGTCAACTATATCCTTAGAATCTAAAGGGGAGCACACAAGGATAGGCTTGTACGATTCTATCGGTCATGAACTGGATCTCATCGCCAATCGAAAACTGTCACAAGGGCCTCATGAAATCCGTTATGACGGGAGTCATTTGCCTTCAGGCAACTACTTCTGTAGAATAACTACCGCTACAGGTGTAAAGACGATGAGCATGATCAAAGTGAGATAATTACGTTCAAGCAAATGATATAAGTGAGATCGAAATCAACTTGAAGGCGACAATTCGACCAGAATGAACGCCATACATGTAAGTAATGAGTGATCTTCGTTCAAAATTAAGTCGTGGACATTTTCCTAAAACGATCGATTCTTTTCACTGTTTTTATTACTATCTCCTTAACCGTCTCTGCTCATGGGACACATGGGTCTGGCATCATGGCTGGTCTGAGTCACCCCATACTTGGCATTGACCATCTCTTAGCCATATTAGCGATGGCACTTTACGCCAAGCTCAACTTTGATGATAAGGCATGGTACATCATTTTTTCGTTTATTGGAATGATGATAGTAGGTGGCTTGATAGGAATAGAAAGTAAGCCTTTTAGTTATGAAGAGCCAATCATATTGGGCTCTGTCATTCTTTATGGAATGTTGATAGGGTTAGATTTTAAAGTTCCGTTGATTGCCTTTGTGATCATCGGAGCAATAATAGGCCTATATCATGGACATGCTCATGGAGTAGAGATGCCAGAAACAACCACAATGATTAAGTATGTTCCGGGATTTGCACTCGGTGCATTGATTATTTCAGCCTTTGGGGAGTTCATAGGCAGACACATGGCTAAGGATTCGATCCATATAGTGCGGTTCTTGGGAGGTTTAATAGTGGGAATCGGCGTTATGAAATTCCTTGTATAGCACTCCATAGAGCCCTTTTAGGCACCAGGAATCATCAAGAAAAGACCCAGAGACAAGATCAGGGCTGTAAAAAAGCCGATCATAAATATGTTAAACGCCACTCTAATCAATTCCATCTTACGGCCTAGACGTGACCCTATGTAGTGTAAATCATCAGTTAGATGATCCTTAATAGATGCGCCTTCTGCCATTTCCTTCTGGACGTAGTTTCTGTATTCACCCTTAGTCATCTTGTAAAAATTACCAAAGAAAAAAGGGCTTCCAGTACCTCCATTCTCTATATTCTCAAGATTTTCGAAGAATTTACCTGGTTTCAGGACTAGAACAGATATATAA
>CALHUZ010000265.1 GCA_938039305.1 uncultured Saprospiraceae bacterium | reverse complement strand
TCAGTAACTGCGATACGGAGATAGTTAATCACCCGTCCGTGATTATCGTAGAGTTGCGTTTTAACCATAAGGTCAGATGAAGATATGTTATTGGTTGGAGAATTTTCGAGTATTTAATGGCGATCAATCCTCCCTTTAGATTGTATATGAGCTATTTTTGATGGGACAGACACAGAATCTATGAAAGTCAAGATATTAGCATTTGGTATAGCCAAGGATATCGTCGGCGGTAAGTCGGGTGAAATGGACTTTACTGAAAACGCTACCATTGCTCAGGTTAAAGAAGCACTAACCCAGCAGTTTCCAGGGTTTGAGGAGTTAAGAAAATTCTCTATCGCAGTCAATGAATCTTATCAAGAGGATGATTACGTAATCAGCGAAGGAGACGAACTTGTGATCATACCTCCAGTAAGTGGCGGATAATCAAGAACTAAATGAGCGATAGAATAAGTGTACACATCACTAAGGAGACCCTTCGAGTAGCCAACTGCTATGAGCACGTAAGTCACGTAAGTGCGGGTGGAAATGCGATGTTTATTGGAACCGTACGTAATCAAACAAAAGGCAACGAGGTGCTCAAGTTAGAGTTTGAAGCTTACACGCCGATGGCCATCAAAGAGTTAGAGAAGATAGCTCAGGCGGTTATTGAAAAATGGGATGCTATCAAAGTTAGCATTCATCACCGAGTAGGTACACTACGAGTAGGCGATATAGCCGTGATCATATCTGTAAGTACACCACATAGAGCCGCATCATTTGAGGCATGTCAATATGCGATCGATACACTTAAGGAAACAGTTCCTATCTGGAAGAAAGAGATCTTCCGGGATGGAGAAGTCTGGGTTTCTGCACACCCTTAATCCAACAGATGGTCCCACTCAAAAAACTTATTAAACTTGAAAGGTCATGAATAAAATCCTTGTTGTTGGAAGTTCAAATACTGATATGGTTGTCAAGACGCCACGGTTTCCAGAACCTGGAGAAACGATCATAGGCGGTGATTTTTTCATGTTCCCAGGTGGCAAGGGCGCAAATCAAGCAGTAGCAGCAGCGCGGCTTGGAGGTAACGTTACATTTGTAGCAAAGATAGGTGATGATGTATTTGGCAAACAATCAGTCGAAGGTTTTATAAAAGAAGGAATTGATACAAAGCATATTTCTGTAGACCCTGACCATCCATCGGGCGTCGCACTCATCACAGTAAATAAAGATGCAGAAAATGAAATAGTTGTAGCCTCTGGAGCCAATGGACAACTCTCAGAAAGTGAAATAGACCTTGTGTTAAAAGAACTTGATGATTATAATGTCATACTCGTACAACTTGAAATACCATTATCTATCGTCGAGTATTTGCTTACTCATGCTAAGAATAACCACAAGCAAGTCATCCTAAATCCAGCTCCTGCGCAATTGATCAGTGATACTGCACTAAGAGGTTTATACTGCATCACCCCAAATGAAACTGAAGCAGAAATTCTAACAGGCGTAAAAGTCAATAATATAGAAGACGCAGAAAAAGCGGCATCACAACTCATCAATAAAGGGACAGAAAATGTCATCATCACTTTAGGAGCCACAGGTTCTTTTTATAAAAGCAGAGATGACATGTTTTTTATAAAAGCCAACCAAGTAGAAGCCATCGATACAACTGCTGCAGGTGATGTCTACAATGGCGCTTTAGCCGTTGCTCTTTCAGAAAATAAGAGCTGGAGAAATGCAATTTATCTTGCAACTAATGCAGCTGGCGTTTCAGTGACCCGTATGGGAGCACAAGCTTCTGCACCTTTCCTGGGTGAATTGGAATAAGTTATCATAAGGTTAATCAAACTTCAGGGTTCGGATATTCATAAGAAGTGTTATAGTTTGTAGACGATAGCTTTTATCGTATCACACCATTTTCAACTCTATGTCTAATCGAAGATCGTTTATAAAAAAGACAGCCGCTGCGTCTAGCTTAAGTGCAACGTTAATAGCAGCACCCTACTTAGCGTCCTGTAAAGACCATGAATTAATCAACCCGATCCCAGAGTCAAAGCTGTCTGAGATGAACATAGTTGGGCCAAAAGAAGGATATACTCCGCATGTAGGCACGCTTGTCTCTATGATGAACTGGATGCGTGGCGTTATGCTTCAACCGGTAAGGGGCATGTCAGTTAATGATCTTGACTTCCTACTCGATGACAACGCTAATAGTATCGGTGCTATGTTATGGCACCTGGCAGGTACAGAACGATTTTATCAAATCAACACTTTTGATGGTCGGCATTGGGAAGGACTTTCAGCAAAAGATGATGCTAAGTGGGATGATGCTTCTAGCCTTGGAAATGGAGGAAGAGCTAACATAAAAGGATATGACCTCGACTTCTATCTTGAACTTTTAGAAAATGTCCGAAACTTCACGCTGGAAGAATTCAAGAAAAAAGATGATGACTGGTTAATGATCGTTGATAATAATTTCTGGCGGACTCCTACTAACAACTATTGCAAGTGGTTTCATGTGTGTGAACATGAATCTAACCACAACGGACAATTCAAATTTATAAAAAGTAGAATCTCCTAACCTCTCTGCAAGTGACAAAGCGAATACTTCTTATTCTCTATCTGACAATATTTTCATTTGTTGGACATGCTCAGTTAAACAATGAGTTAGACCAACTCTTTGATCTTTTATTTGAGTCCGATCAACCAGGAGGATCGATTGCTATTGTCAAAAAAGATCAAGTCTTATATAGCAAATCATATGGCCTCTCTGATATAGAAAGCGGAGTTGCAATTGACGAAAATACGGTATTCAATACTGGATCCATATCTAAAACATTCGTGGCCTATGGCATACTGATTTTAGAAGAAGAAGGGAGATTGTCAGTAGAAGACCCGTTGCTGAAGTATTTTCCTGACTTTGCTAATAATGAAGTTGTAGAAGAAGTTAAAATCAAGCATCTACTGTCCCACTCTTCAGGACTTCCCGATATTAGAAATGTATCGAGCAATTCAATATTCTATTTAGATGCTGATGACGCTCAAAATTTTGAGCCACTTAAAAAAGCAAAAAAGCTAAACTTTGAAGTTGGGTCGAGGTTTCAATATTCTAACCCAGCCTTCAATGCTCTTGCTCTTGTGATTGAAAAAGTCACAAACATGAAATGGCAAGACTTTATAAAAGAAAGAATATTTGAACCATCTGGCATGAGTCAGAGCACGATAACAGATGGTGCCCATCCAAGAAGGGATGTAGCGCATGCTTATCGCAAAAGTGGCAATAAATACAGCGAATATGATTATGGAGAATACCCCACTTTTACGGCTGCAGGAAATGGAGGTGTGTGGTGTTCTATTAACGATCTTATCAAGTATGAAAGTGCGATTAAAAACTATGCCTTCTTAAGCGCCAATCAAATTGATAAATCCCGTTCTATCTATAAACCAGAAACTTGGAAAGACACCAGTCCTCCTTACTTAGGATTTAGTTGGTTCATCTCATCCATCTCAGATGTCACAAGTCAAACAAAATTAAAACAGATATCCCATACAGGTTCCCAAGGAGGGTTTAGATCATTTTACATCTCGATTCCAGAAAAAGACATTCTATATGTAGGTTTATTCAATCGACCTGTATCTAACATGAATAATATGATGGATAAGGTAATTGACTTACTCAATGACAACAATTGGCTTGATTAAAAGAGTATTATCT
>CALHUZ010000264.1 GCA_938039305.1 uncultured Saprospiraceae bacterium | reverse complement strand
TCTGGTCTCACACAAGCACCAGTGATAGATGGTAGACTCGTTAATCTGGATCATGAATAGAAGAAGATTTATAAGGAACACAGGTTACACAGCTGCTATAGGCTATCTGAACACTTTGCCGCTTCCGCAAATATGGGACGTTGAGGAGATATTTCATTTGACATTGATGCATACCAATGATGTCCATAGTAGAGTAGACCCATTTCCGATGGATGGCAGTCGTAACGAAGGACAAGGTGGTGTGGCTAAGCGTAAGCTATTGATAGATAAGATAAGAGCAGAAGGTCAACAGACCTTATTACTAGATGCAGGAGATATCTTTCAAGGGACTCCTTACTTTAATCTATTTGGTGGAGAAATAGAAATGAAGTTGATGACAGAGCTTGGTTATGATGTTGCTACAATAGGTAACCATGATTTCGATGGAGGCATCGAAGGATTTAATAAGCAACTAAAACATGCGGACTTTCAGATCGTGACAAGTAACTATGATGTGTCCAATACGGTGCTAAGTGAAAGTACTATTGATCACAAGATTTGGGAGTTTGATGGCATCAAGATTGGCCTCTATGCTCTTGGCATAGAATTAGATGGAATGGTGCCTAAGGATCTTTATTTGGAGACTCAATATATGGACCCGATCAAGACTGCAAAGAAGTATGAAAAGATGCTGAAGCAAGATCATGATTGTGACTATGTCATATGCTTGAGTCACCTTGGTTACAAATATAAAGGTGATAAAGTATCAGATGTAGTGATTGCTAACGAGACGTCACACACTGATTTAATTATAGGAGGACATACACATACTTTTATGTACGAGCCTCACATAGAGAATAATAAAAACGGTCGTCCAGTTATCATAAATCAGGTTGGATTTGCAGGAATTTTGATGGGACGTATCGATTTGTATTTTGAAAGAGGAAGTAAGAGAAAAGCCCAAAAAGGTACAGCTGTATCTGTGAAAACTGGTAGATGATAATTTATAAATAGCTGATAATCAATGGACCAAATTCTACATTTGTTCATAATCAGTCTTTTATGAAATGTAAATATATGTTATTTGTAAATGGTTGATTATCAATAAAATACCAGAAAATATTATGAATAATTATATATCAAACTTCTTGTCTTGATCTTCTTCTATTGTATAATTATTCACATCTTTGTCATAAGCTGAGAGACGTGCTCTCGCCATCCCAAAAACACGTGTTCGTTTTGTTTTATTTTAAAGAGATATAGACCTGTAGTTGATGACAATAGACCATTTAACTGTGTGGGAGAACTGCCTCCAAGCGATACATAAAAGTATCAATGCGCAGAGCTACAAAACCTGGTTTGAGCCGATCAAGCCAATTAAGTTAGAAGGTAGTTCATTAACTATCCAGGTCCCTAATAATTTCTTTTACGAATGGTTAGAAGAGAATTATGTCTCTCTTCTTAAAAAGACCATTAGACAAGAGCTGGGTCCAACTGGACAATTAGAATATCAGATCTTTGTCGAAAATCACACTAATGCTACTTACTCTGGAGGCAAACCTGAAAGACGGTTTTACTCACCTGAGCAAATAGCTAATCCTTTTGTCATTCCAGGTATTAAAAAGTTGAAAGTAGATCCTCAACTTAATGCTAAGTATCGCTTTGAAAATTTCATTGAAGGTGATTGTAATAAGTTAGCAAGAAGTGCTGGATTGGCTATTGCTAAGAATCCGGGAGGAACAGCATTTAACCCGCTTGTTATTTATGGAGATGTGGGTCTTGGCAAAACACACCTTGCTCATGCCATTGGCAATGAAGTAGTCGAGAAGTTCAGCAATAAGAATACTGTCTATGTCAGTACTGAGCGCTTCACTAATCAGATCATCGAGTCAATTAAGAAAAACTCAGTCAGTGATCTTGTTAACTTCTATCAATCTATCGATGTCCTCATCGTAGATGATATTCAGTTCCTAAGTGGTAAGGTGAAGACTCAAGAGATCTTCTTTAACATCTTCAATCAACTTCACCAACTTGGAAAGCAGATTATTCTAACTTCTGATAGACCTCCGAAGTCATTAGAAGGTATACAAGATAGATTGATCTCAAGATTTAAGTGGGGATTGTCAGCTGATCTTCAGGCACCTGATCTCGAAACACGTATGGCTATCGTTTCATCTAAGTTAGATGATGAGCGTGTAAAGCTTCCTCAAGACATTCTTGAGTTCATCAGCTTCAATGTCAAAGACAACGTAAGAGAACTTGAAGGTGTACTTGTATCTATCATCGCTCAGTCATCGTTGAACAACAAAACCATAGATATCAACTTAGCAAGAAACGTAGTTGATAGCTTCATCACAGGAAGTTCTAAGGAGATTTCAATAGATAACATCAAGCAGTTAGTGTCTGATCACCTCAAAGTATCAGTCGAAAAGATTCAAGGTAAGACACGGAAGAGAGAGGTCGTGATGGCACGTCAGCTTTCTATGTATCTCGCTAAGCATCATACTAATAGCTCACTAAAAGCTATCGGTGATAACTTTGGTGGACGCGATCATAGTACAGTCATATATTCATGTAAGACTGTTGAAGATTTGATCGATACTGATCCTCTTATCAAAGATGCGCTCCATGAATTGGAGAAGAAGGTGAAAATGAGCCTGTCTGGAGTTAAGGTATAAGCAATTTAGGTTTAAGCAGTTCAGCATACCTCAGAACCATACGAAATTTACTATTAGCTATTGAGGTTGCCTTAAAGCCTATGCTTTATATGTGTATATCATAATCTGTTCATAACTTCGTTACATATGGTAAGAGTCTGAAAAAGACTTGAAACACTTTCACATAATATGATTCATATGAAACACTTAATCATCTTAGTATCTGTATTGCTCACAGGTGCTCTGTACACATCATGTAATACTTCAAATGCAACTGGTTCTAGCTTAGGAGTCACAGCTTCTCAAGTGACAGCGGAAGGGCTTAGTTGGTATTCTATTGATGACCTTGACAAAATGAAAAATATTGAAGGGAAAAAGGTGATGATAGACATGTATACGAGTTGGTGTGGTTGGTGTAAGGTGATGGATAAAAAGACTTTCACGGATCCTGCGGTTATAGCATATCTCAATGAGAACTTTGTATTAGTAAAGTTTAATGCAGAACAAAAGGAACCAGTCGTCTTCCAAGGCGAGACATATGAGTGGACCCGTAGTGGTCGTAAGGGAGCTAACAAGTTGGCTATCAAAATGATGAGTGGTCGAATGGCATATCCAACGATGGTTTATCTTAATGATAAGCTTGAAGTAATCAAGTCTTCACCTGGATATAAGAAGCCAGATCAACTTTTGGCTGAACTTCAAGTCCTTTAATCTTTGTCTTCTGATCAACAAGTAGATTTAGTTTGTTTTGGAGAGCTTCTTTGGGATAATTTACCCTCCGGTAAAGTCGCTGGAGGTGCACCTTTCAATATTGTAAATAGAGCTACAGCTTTAGGACTTCATGCGGAAGTAGTAGCAAGTGTAGGCGCTGATAATTTAGGGCAAGAGCTTTTAGAGCTCGTGAAGTCCAAAGGAAACTCTACAGCATACATTCAGAATCATAATGAACTTCCTACAAGTGTCGTCAACATTCTTGTAGGTGATGGTGGTGAACCTCATTACGACATAGTGTACCCAGTTGCTTGGGACGATGTAAAAATTGACGAAGAGGTGATTAGCCTTGTTAAGCACAGTAGATCTTTTGTATATAGTAGCCTTGGCTTACGAGATAAGCGATCAAGAGAAGCATTATTCTCTCTACTCCCTCATGCATCTTTGAAGATATGTGATGTCAACCTTAGAGATGGTCACTATTCAAAAGAGACGATACTTAGAATGGTCGAGCACGCTGACATCCTAAGGATGAATGAGACTGAATTAGAGATGATTGCACAGTGGCTCGATATAGGAGACTTAGAAAGACGCAATCAGATGGCTCATCTTCAGAAGAAGTACAATTATAAACTCGTCATCGCTACCTTAGGTGGAGAAGGTGCAGTTTGTTATGCTGAAGATCAATGGTACGTACAACCCGTGATAAAAGTAAAAGTCCAAGATACTGTAGGAGCGGGTGACGCTTTTTTAGCGTCCTTTATTTTCAAGTATCTTTCTGATGCCCCTTTAGAAACATGCCTAAAGTATGCTTGTGCAGTTGGTGGCTTAACAGCAAGTAAAAATGGAGGGACTCCTCATATCTCTCACGAAGAGATAGATAAGATGATGACTGTCTATAATTAGTTTTTAATTTTTCGATCAATCTCGGACAGCTAAACTTGTTTGACTGCCAATTGTCAAAGTAAGATCTCAATTAAATTTAAAGATGCCGCCAATAATCCGAACAAGTTCAGATCTCCAATAACAAGCTGAATCTAATCGCTCGTCCTAACCTTAGTTGTCTCCTGAATCCAACATGGAACCTTGAACGAAGAACCTGCCTTTAGTTGGCGGAAGAATATGTCCTCTTTCTTTGGCATATACTGGGAGTATCTATTGATCCACTTGTTTGCATCAGCTGTAACTGCTGGATCAATCTTCTTAGCATAATTGAATTTATCTATGGCAACCCAAGTGACAACTTGACTATCCCAACCTGTACCAGGTCCACATAGTGGGCCACTGGAAGCATATAGTTTTCCAATCAACATATAAGGCTCACCCCAGTTACTCTTGTTAGCTGCAGCTGATAGTGCGTACTTTCGTGCGGCCGGGAAGTTCTTAATGTGGGCGTAGTATATTTTTGAAATTAGAAAAAGGTACTTTGCTTTTTTCTCGGGATCATCCGATGTAGTTGTATAGTCTTCAAACATTTTAATAGACTCTCTGAACTCTCCTCGTTCGAGTGCTTGATAAGCTAAGGTCAGCGGGCCAGGCGGTGGAGGTGCTACATAACACTCTTTTTCTTTAGCCGCTTTCAGGTTTTTTAATCTTTCGTCCTCTTGGTCACAACCACCCCATACCATTTTCAGGTATACTTCTGTGATATTGTCACAGTTAGTCGGATCTTCTTCAAATTGAGTGTAGTAATTTTCCATAAAGTACTCGCAAGGATAAAACCCTTTGATTCCTTCTAAACCTGATAAAAGAGGCGGTGCGTAAGCATCGATCACAGCCCATGCATCACAATATTCACCTTTACATTTAGCAAGCCCTTCTTCTACAATATCAAATATTTGTAATGCAAGTACACTGGCTTCTTGATGATCGATCTTGTTTTCAAGAACTCTATCATAAAGCAATTTAGAAAATGGATTTACAACAAAGTAGTCCGTTTTTAGCCCCTTCCTTTTGATGACTTCTTTGAATAATTCAAAGCTCTCATCACTGTCAGTGTATTGGCTATAGGAGTAGTAAGAATTAAAGGCTTTTCTGGCTATGATGGTCCCATCATCTTCGAAGCATTCTACTCGCTTGTCATAGATACTTAAGATAGTATCTACTAAAGCTGCCTTCTCATTTTTATCAATTTCTTTCTTAAATAAGTGGTCATAGATTTTAATACCGTCATCGAAGTGTGAGGTCATTTTTCCATTTGCACCTGGTGCTGTATAGTATGCAGTTTTCCAAAGTAATAATGCAGCTTCATACTTTTTGTATCTGATCTCATCTTTATAAAGAGTGAAAGCATCTTCTGTATCGCTTCTTATGGCGGGATCTATATCAAGAAGGGTAGTACAATCAGTATTACTTTTGACAACTTCTATGACAGGTGCTGCGGGTGCCTTTTCTTCTACAACTATTGGTGCTTGTGTAGCACATGCTACTAAAAGATAAGTGATTAGAACAAGGCTTATGATATAGTATGTATGCTTCATAGATGATAAGTGTATTGATTAGACGTGAACAACAAGATATGGTAACAACAAAGGATATACAAGGAGATGCTCCCTCCTTTTGATGAATCAGGCTGGCATAATGCATAAAAAAGCCAGCCCTTTTTCAAGGACTGGCTTTTTTATTATTCTATATTTTTGGATTATCCTGCGAATCTAACTCTTACAGTTTCACCTATCCAACAACCCACTTTCTGAGTTGTTCCTGCTTTTACTCCTCTCATGAATCCTTCATCTTTGGCTGGGAAACTTGATCTATATTTTCCAGCTTTACTTTTTGCTTCATCAGCAGCAGATGGGTCAACAGATGCAGCTTTGTTGTATTTATCCACTGCAGCCAAAATTGCCAACCTCTGATTCCAACTATCACCACATGATCTTGCTGTTGTTGCGTACATATCACCAATCAACATGTGTGGTCGTCCAAAAGAAGGATTTAAACTTGCAGCAACTTTTGCTTCTTTACGTGCGTCATTGTATCTCTTTAATTTTCTAAAGAGTATAGATGCTATAGAGAAATGATGCTTCGCTTTCTTTGCATTGTCTGTTTCTTGATCGATTGCTTCTCTATACTTAGTTATTGCTTGGTCGAATTGTCCAGCTCTATAAGCTTTGCTCGCAAGCATCGCTGGATTGTTAGCTTCAAATTCTGCTTTCTTTTTTGCATTCTCTTCTGCCGCCCATACCTCATAAGCCTCTTTCAACTGAACCATGAATGGATCAGAATCGTCAGTCGGACATCCTCTTGCTTTTAAAAGATTGTACATATCCCTTGCACCTGCTGGATCTGGGCTGTCTAAGTAAGAATCCTTGTACTTCTCCTTGAAGTAATCACAGTCGAATATTTCT
Organism: uncultured Saprospiraceae bacterium; assembly: GCA_938039305.1. GTDB lineage: Bacteria > Bacteroidota > Bacteroidia > Chitinophagales > Saprospiraceae > JAJRXG01. The sequence goes on along the minus strand of CALHUZ010000264.1, from coordinate 10,616 downwards.
TTTTCAATCTCTACGAATGAACCATTCATAGCATCTATAGCCTGCTGGTAATATGCTGCATACTTTCCACCTTGAGCTACATTGTATTCTGCGATCTCATTAAGCGTTCTGTGAACTTCTCTTGCTTTTGCTTTGTCAATCAATCCCTTTTTGAACTGATATACAGTGATCGCACCGTATGGAGCAAATACGATATATTCTACGTCGTTTCCAGACATATCAACTGCCTTTTGAAAAGCGTCCATGTTCTCACTATAGTTACTTTGAAGTTGATAGTACATATCATAACCCTTTCTACCCATCAAGTATCCTATACGCTTGTTATAGCAGTCTTGATTATCACCACACTTAGCTAAAAAGATAGCTTGACTTTCATAACAAGATGCACAATCATCATAAAGTGATACGATCAAATCTTTATACTCAGCTTTTTTAGTTGCATCAGTTTCAGCATCGAACTTAGCCTTGTATATCTTGATACCATCTGTATAGTGGAAATCTCTTTTACCATCTGCTGCTGGTGCGGCAGTATAAACCTCTTGCCAAGCTGCGAAGGCACCATCAAGGTTTTCTGCCTTCATGTCTCCACGATAAACAGAATGCTGTTCTTCAAGATGATCCTTGTTGTCAGATTCGACCCATGTCTCACATTGAGCGAAGGACAACTGGCTGATAGATGCGATGATAATTACTAAAAGTGATTTAATGAACTTCATGTCAGTCGTTTTTATTCAAAATTATTAATCCAGATAGAATTTCCTAAACCAATCTCCTTCATTAAAAGTGAAACCGAAAGTAACTTTCGCAAAATTTTCACTTAAGACACCAGAAACTGATCTTTTACCCATATCTACTCCTATGTTGACATTAGAGAACTTCCGTTGCCACGCAAGCGGCAAGCCAAGTCCCAATGTTACTCCATAGGTATTTATTTTTTCGTTATTAATGATCCTTGGATCTTGCTCCAAGTACAATCCAAATCTGAATGATGATCTGGCAAGGATACTATTGATGTTATTATAATTTGGTTTGTAATATCCACCAATGGCATATCGCGTCGTATTATTGAGTACTTCAGGACTCGCATCATTACGATAGTTACTCCAGAAAGTTCTTAATACATCGAAGCCTATAGCATACTTATAACCATGTGTATAAGTCATACCAAATGACAATTCACTTGGAAGTTGTCCTGATCCTATCACATCTTGTGCGCTTCTAAGTGTGTCAGATATTTCACCAAATCCGGTAAAGAATATGGAGTTAATATCATTTATTTGTGCCTTAGTATCGAAGCCGAGTGCAGGTTTGTATGTTAATCCTACAGACACAGTCTTAGGTGCTTCTCTACCTATGTCATCACTTATTTCTTTCTTATTGAGTACGCCAAGGTAGATTAAGCCAAACTTGCTATAAAATCCTCTCATAGTATAAGAAGTACTAAATCTATTATCAAAAGCAGCTATCTCACTTATGAAGTCGACATTTCTATCGTAACTGATCTTTCCGAACAACCAGCCCACGTTGGCTCCTAAACTAAAGTCACCGTATTTAATGGCATTAGCCCAAACGGCTTTATATGATCCACCTGAGCCGAGAAAGTTACGATCGAACACTTGATCTACTCCAGTACTATCTCTTCTAGTGATATTATAGCTGACAGTCGAATTAGGAAGTATAGCGAATCCCATTCCCCAATTAAACTTATAATCTTCACGAGTAAATAGAGCATTGATCGGATTACGCAGAGGGAAACCTAAAGCCATATAGCCTAAGTTACCTGACCATTGATTTGATGTATTGTCACCTTCTGTGATGCGAGAGTTCTTAAAGTCAAGTCCAATATCAAATCCTGTACTCTGTAGAAAGCTAAGAGAAGCAGGGTTAAAGAAGTTGAGCTGAGAAGGATCTAAGAAAGAAGAACCGATACCACCCATTTGTCGGATGTGCATAGGGTTCTCAGAATTTAGGTCACCGATACCGAATCTTGAGAATGGCGAATTAACCCCACCTTGGCTGAACGCTTGCGTAGCGGCTAAAAGCAAAACCCAAATTAGTAACTTGTTCATATTCAATACTCTGTGATGACTTTCGCGTTATTCCAAAAAGGCAACAAAGATGTCAAAAACAATTGATTTTTGTTTATTCACTTTTGTCATTTCCTTGGAAGAACTTCTGCCTTCTATTTAAAGATGTAAAGTATACGTCCAATGCATACATGACGTCTCGTTTTTAAGATGACTTTAATACTTAAAACTAATGTTTGAAATGCCTCGTTCCTGTCATAACCATAGCCATATGGTTATCATCACAGAAAGTTACACTGAGATTATCCTTTATTGATCCTCCAGGCTGTATGACAGCCCTTACTCCTTCTCCATGTGCTATCTCTACACAATCTGGGAAAGGAAAGAATGCATCCGACGCCATAACAGCACCGTTCACATCAAATCCCATCCTTTTAGCCTTGTCTATAGCCTGCTTGCATGCATCTACTCTGCTCGTCTGACCACAACCCATGCCGATGAGCTGATTGTTCTTCACGAGTACTATGGTATTGGATTTTAGATGTTTCACCACCTTATTAGCGAAAAGCAGTTGTGATATTTCATCTGGCGTAGGTTGGACCTTAGTTATCACTTCAAGATCTTCTTCAGATTCTACTTTGTGATCAGAGGATTGTGCCACCACACCACCTAAGAGTGTCTTGATCTTAGTGGTAGGAGCATGATCTGAAGTTCTCTTCAGTAAGCGTCTATTTTTCTTTTTGCTCAGCAACTCTAATGCATCAGTATCAAAGTCTGGTGCTATTAATACTTCATAAAACTGTTTGTCTATCTCTTGAGCAGTCGCCAGATCAATCGGATGATTGGCCATTAGGATGCCTCCAAATGCTGAAACTGGATCTCCTGCCAGAGCTGCATGATATGACTCAAGCAATGTTCCTCTTGTTGCGATACCACAAGTATTGGTATGCTTTAAGATGCAAAATGTCATGCCATCCGTACCATTGAATTCTCTCATGACATCTATAGCACTATCTATATCTACAAGATTATTGTACGAAAGTGCCTTGCCATTTAGGATTTCAAACTCTTTGTCGAGATCACCATAGTAGTCAGCAGACTGATGTGGATTCTCTCCGTAACGAAGACTGTTTCTTTTATCAGCTGATACTTTCAGATGGGCCTTATCGGCAAATGGCTCATTAAAGTAATTAAAGATGCATGAATCGTAATGAGATGAGATCTGAAAGGCCTTCATAGCTAATCTCTTTCTATCAAGTTCTTCTGTCTCTGCGTCTTGTTCTGCTAATATTTGACGTAAGTCTGCATATTGATCTTTAGACGCGATCACAACCACGTCCTTAAAGTTTTTCGCAGCTGCTCTAATCAATGAGATGCCTCCTATATCGATTTTCTCTATGATCGTGCCTTCATCGGAAGTATTCTTCAGAGTTTCCTCAAATGGATAAAGATCGACCACAACAAGGTCAATCTCTGGTATATCAAACTTAGTAAGCTGATCTTGATGATCCGGCTCACGCTTAGCTAAGATGCCACCAAAGACTTTAGGGTGAAGTGTCTTCACTCGCCCATCTAAAATAGAGGGATATGAAGTCAGTCCTTCCACTGTGTGAACAGTAACACCAGATTTTTCTAATAGAGCTTGAGTACCACCAGTAGAGTATACTTCAATGTTGTGCTTAGTGAGGAGTGGTAAGATGTCATCCAACCCATCTTTGTGAAATACTGAGATGAGTGCTGACTTGATCTTTTTTGTCATTGTCGTCAGGAAGGTATGGTTCAGAAAGGCGCGAAAATAAGGTAATTTTCTGGTTCTATTAAGTCAATTGTTGAGAGTAATCATTTAGCTACAATGTCAATGAATTGGCCTTGAGTCTTATCATATCATTTGACTCACTTAGGTCATGTGTTTCAATCCAATTATGCTTCTTAAAGAATGTCAGTGCTTTGTGATTTTTTGGATCAATATAGACTACCCAATTATCGAGTTTTATATCTGGCATTTGACGATTTAATTCTGCTAATATGCGAGAACCGATGCCTTTTCTTCGCTGCGCGGGATTTATAGCTATGTCTGTGATGACTGTAAAGGGCTGCTGTTCGGTACCATATGTTATGCCTAAGACAGCTACGAACTCATCCTTATCAAAGATGGCATATTGGATACCGTCTTCTTCATTCATCACAGCATCAAGCCATTCTTCATCCATTGGGCCAAGCCATCTGTTTAACTCAGGATCTTTGTACCAACTTAGATATTGCTCAAAATGTGATCGATCAAACCTGGTCCATAGCATGATAAGACTGCGAAAGGTTACTTTTTACTAAAATCCATGATGTTGCCCATCGCATAGCAAGTCCTGCATCTGGGCTCATAAGCATCCTTTTCGCCTAAAAGAACCATGTCTTGGTTGTCAGAAAGCCGATACGAGTGAGTAGCGAGATTACCGCAATGAGGACATATGGCATGCACCTTGGTTACATATTCTGCAACTGCCATCAATTGAGGCATCGGCCCAAAAGGAACACCTCTAAAATCTAAATCCAGTCCTGCTACAATTACTCTTGTACCATTGAGTGCGAGCTGCTCACATACTTTAACCAATTCTTGAGGGAAAAACTGTGCTTCATCTATGCCGACAACCTCAGTGTCTTCTATCTGCAATATGATATCACGACAAGATGCTACTACAGTTGAAGGGATGGTATTGTCATTGTGAGACACTACATCCTCTACACTATAGCGATCGTCTTGCTCTGGTTTAAAAATCTTTACTTTTTGATTGGCTATAGTAGCCCTTCTTACACGTCTGATGAGCTCTTCGGTCTTTCCGGAAAACATGCAGCCAGTAACTACCTCTATCCAACCGCTTCTCTGTCCTCTATATTTTGGCTCTAAAAACATTCAATGTATTTGATGGCAAGATCATAATTATCAATGTACTCTTATACTTTCAGCTTTAAAAAGTAGTTATTAGTATTCATCAAGTTTACCTTGATCAACCACTCTTAATCACATTAGTAGACATTATGGACTTCTCAAAATCAAAGGTACTTTTAAAAAAGATAAATGCGATCCATGATAGCGTTGCGGCTTTCGGAGGAGATTTCTCTTCTCTTGAGAAAGACCTGATTCTTCAGTACATCAGAGATCTATACGAAAGTATCAACATCGATGGGCAAATATCTGAGACGCCTTCAACAAATCATCAAGTAGCGCCTAAAGTTGATGTACCAGTGAAAGCTGTACCCGTTGTATCAGAAGTGATAGCGAAAGTATCAACCAATGGATCATCAAATGGCCAGGCGATGCAATCAATCTCTTCGACTATTCCAACAGCTGTAGAAGAACTACCTAAGCAAAAGGAAAAGAAGAAAGATCCAGACTTAGAAATACTCTTTGAAGAAAGCAAAGCAGACGATCTATCACAGAGATTTGCCAATGCTCCGATCAAAGACATATCCAAAGCAATGGGTATCAATGAGCGGATCTTAACAATCAATGAATTATTTAAAGGTGATCAGCAAGCGTTTCAATCAGTAGCTGATACTCTGAATGGTTTTAGTTCATTTGCAGAAGCGAAGGAATTTTTAATCAATGGAATAGCAACAGAAAAAGATTGGGCTTCCAATAAGAGAAAAAAGAAAGCAGCTGTGTTTATAAAGTTAGTCAGAAGAAGATATCAATAGATTTTCTCAGCATCCTAAAATATAAGATTAAGCCTACATGGCGGAATCACGTCGAAATATATTCAAGCTCATCCAGTTTCCAGTTTATCTGGTAGCGATACTTTGGGTCGTGCATATCCTAAAGGTAAGTGGGATTCTAAATTATAGAAGCTTTGGACTGATGCCTCGTGAGACATCTGGTATCGTAGGCATCTTTACTTCGCCATTTATACATGGCAACTTCCAGCACTTAATATCAAATAGTGTCCCACTTTTTGTGATGACTTTTATCATTGTCTTTTTCTATAGGCGGATTGCTTATCAAAGTATGTTATTGATCTACGTGCTGACTGGCCTCGCGGTCTGGGCATTTGCGAGGGCCAATGTCATCCATATCGGAGCCAGTGGTGTCGTCTATGGTCTGGTATCATTCGTATTTTGGACAGGTATCTTCAGGCGAAATGTGAAGTCTATCATTTTGGCTTTAGTCATCATGATGTTATACAGTGGTTTATTCTTAGGCGTACTGCCTAATCAACCAGGTATATCTTGGGAAAGTCATTTATTCGGAGGACTGGTTGGTATCTTGATAGCCTTTGTGATGAAGGATGCTCAAGAGGCAGATGAAGAACCAACTGATCCGTGGAAAGATGAGCAACCAAGTAGCGACTACTTTTTGCCGAGAGATGCATTTGAAGAGACACTTATGGAGAGGGCTCAACGGAGACAAATTGAACAAAGGCAAGCAGAACAGAGACAAAGGGATCAGAACCAGAGTAGAGATTGGACATCAGATGCCACATAGGTTGTCTATTGCGCGAAATCTTGTCCTATCATTATTGGATTCTTGAAAATCTTGATCTATAATATTCCGTTAAAGTCGAGATGTGTGTAACTCTCACACTGTATAATCAGTTATAAGTTTATAAAACAATATATCATATGAGAATCTTACTTGCTTTCTGTTTTGTATTAGCATTGGGTCCAGCCCAAATGAATGCTCAGTTTGGAAAGCTTTTAGACAAGGCGAAATCTGTGTTGAATGAAGGTGAAGGAGGTCTTGATATTGGAGGCGGATTAAAGGAAGCACTTCAAGTAGGAGTAGATGAAGCGGTATCTTCTCTATCCCAAGAAAAAGGATATCTCGAAAGTCCATTCAAAGTACTGATACCAGAAGAAGCACGTAAAGTTGTTTCAACTGTATCAAAAGTACCGGGCTTCACGAACATAGAAACAGACTTGATTAATAAGATGAATGAAGCGGCTGAGCTGGCTGCTAAGAAGGCAGGTCCGATATTCTTAAATGCGATCAAGCAAATGACGATTAAAGACGCGACTAATATCTTGATGGGAGAGCAAGATGCAGCTACACAGTATCTCGATCGCACATCACGTAAAGCTCTTTATACAGAGTTTATGCCAGTCATACAGGCCGCTTTAGATGAAGTCGATGCACGTTCATTATGGAAGTCTGCTGTATCTGCATATAATAAGATCCCGTTTCAAAAGAAACTTAACCCTGAGCTTGATGACCATGTCAATAACAAAGCTTTAGACGGTATGTTTGGCTTAATTCAGCAGAAAGAAGAAGGGATCCGCAGTGACGTTGGTCTTCGTTCAAGCCCACTTCTCAAAGAGGTATTTGCCAAGCAGGACAAGTAAGAGGTTTTTACTTTCAGTTCATAGATGCCAACGCTGTTCATTTTTTTATGATCTTTGCTGTGGTCAACCCGACAATGTTGTTTATTGCTCGGAACAAAAACTATGTCTCAACAGAAGGAAGTAAAGGTCTACGATACCACACTACGTGATGGTACTCAAGCCGAAGGAATATCATTTAGTGCAAGCGAGAAAATCCTTCTTGCCAAACGAATGGATGAATTTAAAGTAGACTATATAGAAGGTGGTTGGCCAGGCTCTAATCCAAGAGATATGGAGTTTTTCACTCTTGTGAAGAACGAAACATTTATGCATGCTAAGATTGCCGCATTCGGTTCTACTCGAAGGGCAGGAGTTGATGTCAAAGAGGATCCTCAGATACAAATGCTATTAGATGCGGATACACCTGTGGTTACGATATTTGGGAAGTCATGGTTGCTCCATGTGACGGAAGTACTCCACGTGACACCAGAAGAGAACTTAGCCATGATTCATGAATCAGTTGCTTATCTCGTATCAAAGGGGAAAGAAGTGATTTATGATGCAGAGCACTTCTTTGACGGATATTTGGATAATCCAGAGTATGCCACCAATACACTGATGGCTGCAGTATCTGGAGGAGCTCAGTTCCTAACGCTGTGCGATACTAATGGTGGTCGCCAAGTCTCTGAAGTGATCTCCATCGTCTCTCAAGTTAAAAATGTATTTCCTGATGATCATATCGGAGTACACTGTCATAACGATTGTGGTTTAGGTGTGGCGGTTTCTCTCGCTGGGATACAAGCAGGAGCTACGATGGTACAAGGCACTCTCAACGGATATGGAGAAAGAGTAGGTAATGCTAATCTTACTTCGATTCTTCCTAATCTGCACTTCAAACTTGGATACGAGATGTCTTGTAGCAAAGAGATGACAAAGCTTAAGTCACTGAGTAATTATGTAGATGAGTTAGCTCATAGAATCCCTTCCAGAAGATCACCTTTTGTTGGGAAGAGTGCTTTTGCACACAAAGGAGGAGTTCATGCCAACGCAGCTCAAAAAGTGGCGCATAGTTATGAACATATGAGGCCAGAAGAAATAGGAAACGAGCAGCGGATACTGTTATCTGATATGTCAGGTGGCACCAGCATAGAGATGAAGGCTAAAAGAATGGGTGTAGTGGTTGATAGAAAATCTCCACTCATGAAGACCTTTGTAGAAAAAATAAAGCAATTAGAAAATGAAGGGCATGAATTTGAAAGTGCAGATGCATCTTTCTTTGTATTACTTCATGAGCACTTCTATAATCAGGAAGACATTTTTGAATTAGTAAGTTATAGAATTATATCTGAAGTGGTCCGTGGAACGGGGCGTAATATATCAGAAGCTGTAGTGAAGTTAAAATTGGCAGGAGAAGAAGAAGTTAAGGTTTCAGTCGCAGAGTCGACTGGTCCAGTTGGAGCATTAGATCATGCTGCGCGAGTCGCTTTTGGAGCACACTTTCCTATACTCAATGATATACGACTTGACGATTATAAAGTGAGAATCCTAAAGACAGGACAAGGTGTTGATTCTATAACTCAAGTACTTGTTAAATCTACTGATGGGAAAGATAGCTGGTGGACGAGTGGTGCAGATCCTAACATCATCGAAGCCAGTTGGGAAGCTCTTCGAGATTCATTTAGATATAAGTTGTTAAAAGAAAGAGGATGATTTTAATCGGATCGTCATCTAAATTTAAATTCTATCGCATTATTCTTTGTTGACCTTGTTTTTCTTGTTGAGCGGAATGTTTATCGTGATACTCGTTCCTTCCTCAGAATAGATGTCTATTGATCCATTGATCCAGGAGACTCGAAGTGCCATGTTTCTTAAGCCGTTTCCACTTTTTAATTTTTCCTTTTCGAAATCAAAACCTGTTCCATTGTCTTCAATAAGAAGTTGGATCTCATCTTCATATTTAAAGTACTGAACTAGTATCTCAGATGCTTCTGCATATTTTACAATGTTGTCTAATGCCTCTCTAATGATATAGTAGAGGTGAAAAATAATTTTATTATCGATAGAGAAATCGGTGTTTTCGCTATCTTCAAATGAAGTCTTTATTTTATAAGTTTTTTCTATATCTCTAAGTAGTCTTTTTATTTCTGAAGGGAGCCCAAGTTTTAAAATAGAATTTGGTAGAAGGTCATTTGAAATGTTTCTAATTTCTTCTTGAAGTCTATAAGATAGATTAATTGATTCTTTGTAGTGATTGTCCTCAGAGATATTTTGATAGTCACCTTTGACCATCTGAAGGTTAGCCCTAAGGCCAGTAATTATGCTGCCTGCAGAATCATGTAATGCCATAGATATACGTTGTCTTTCAGCATCTATTCTTTCTATAAAGGCTTGGGTAGATCTTCCTCTTTCTTCAAGTAAAGCTATCTTTTCGTCTTGATCTCTTTTGTAGATTACAATTGCTGTATAGATAAGATATCCTCCAATGAGAGGAACATGTATAGCCCTTGTTATAAACCCAGTATGCTGTACAAAGTCAGAACTCCAAGCATATCCTTGCAAGGCTAATAATCTCACAAACACAGATATGAGTGTAGCAAAAAATATAAAGAAAACAACCATGCCATCTGTACTCTTTTCTTTGACCCATGACCAAAGAGAGATCAGTGCTATCAGTACGCATAGAATCAAAGTGAGAAAAAGAAAGAAGGTTATCAGATACCCGATGTTGTTCGCATCTCTGAATCTTAATATGTTCATAGGGTGAAAGAACAACATAAAACAAGTATAGAAGCTGATCGCACCAACAGAGATCTTATTGAATAGACTTTTTTTATTTCCAAGTTCTACAAAGTCAAGCGTGAACAAAAGGCTAAACACCACAACAATTCCAATAAAAAGGGGGCGAGACAAACCATTAAAATACGGTGAGTTTGGCCAGAAAAGCATCATGCCGTATCCTTCTTCTGAAAGTATGTACATAATACTGGCTAGTGAGACCACTACTTCATGGATAAAATACTTGTACTTGTTAACGAAAAATAGGCTGAAGGTTACGATTGTCGTAATTAGAAAAAGGCCGACAAATAATCCGTGAAATATTTTCACTCGAAGTGAATGTTGAACAAAATGATTACGCTCATATATACTGATTGGAAAATCAACCTCTTGCCCTCCTTGATCTATTCTTATGAATATATTAATAATGTCTTCTTCGATATCAGGTAAATTATGAATGAAGTTATTATATCTAACCTCGCGCTTGTCATAGACATAATTATC
>CALHUZ010000263.1 GCA_938039305.1 uncultured Saprospiraceae bacterium | reverse complement strand
GCATAGTGGCGGCCAACATCCTTATCATCCGATAAGTCGAGGATTTGATGAATACTACGGGTTCACGTCCGGTCACTGGGGTCATTACTTTTCACCACCACTCGATCACAATGGGATAATAGTTAAAGGTGAAGGCTACTTACCTGATGACTTGACGAATCATGCCATTGATTTCATGACTGAACAAGAAGATCCATTTTTTATATTCTTAGCATACAATACTCCACACAGCCCAATGCAAGTTCCAGAAAAGTATTGGGTGAAATTCAAAGACAAGAAAATCAAAGGTGCTCCTGAAGATTCGCTTTCGCAAATGCATGCTAGAGCCGCACTAGCTATGATTGAAAATCTGGATTATAATGTTGGTAGATTATCAGATCATCTTTCCAAAAATGCACTTGATGATAATACCATCATCATATATATGACTGACAATGGCCCGAATGGTACAAGATGGAATGGCAATATGAAAGGGAGAAAAGGCTCTACAGATGAAGGCGGGGTTCGATCACCATTCTTTGTTAAATGGAAAGATCATATCAAGGCAAAATTGAAAATAGAAAATATAGCGGCCGCCATAGACATCGTTCCCACTCTATCAGATCTATGCCAATTAGAGACTACTGAAAATTGGGAAACAGATGGCACAAGTCTTGTTCCATTGCTTCTTGAGCAAGAGATGGTCTGGCGTGATCGTATGCTCGTACAACATTGGCGAGGAAACGTATCAGTGCGAAGTCAATCATATAGATTAGATCATGATGATCAACTTTTCAATATGATAGACGATCCAAGCCAAAGCACATCCGTTACTTCTGATAATAGCTTAATCGTTGACGAACTCTTAAACTTCAAAACAGACTGGATAGACAATGTCTTGACAGAGCTCCCAGAGATTGATAAAAGAACATTCCCAATTGGATATCATCAATCCATACCAGATCATCTACCTGCAAGAGACGGCAAAGCCCATGGGGACATCAAAAGATCTAATAAATATCCTAATGATTCATATTTTACCAACTGGATCCGTACTTCGGATAGCATCACGTGGAAAATTGAAATACTTGAAGAAGGAACTTATGACTTCTCCATCTTCTATACTTGTTCATCAGAAAACGTCGGAGTCCAAATGTCTCTGCATGTCGGTCTTCAACGTTTGGCATTTGCTATAAGCGAAATACACGACCCTCTTGTACAAGGCATGATTGAAGACAGAGTCCCAAGAATTGAGTCTTATGTCAAGGTCTTCCGAAAACTCGATATAGGCCCTCTTCGTCTCTCGAAAGGCAGCCAGAGTTTAGTGATTAAAGCAACTGAGATCCCTGGATCCATGGCACTGGATATCAACCGAGTGAGCGCAATGAGAAGGTGATTCTGAAAATATATCGACTCGCAGTCAGAATAAGACAACCTTATACGTTTACTTTGTATAGCATACATATACACATCATACACTATGAGATCATATACCACATATCATAAGGCACTGAGCATCTTATTCCTGGCATGCATATTTGCATCTTGTTCAGATGGTACAGATCCAATGGTCAACCCTCCTGCTCAGACCATCACACCCACTCTAAGTGTCCAAGCGGCAGCAGGAATCGAGACAAATACTGATGGTAAATTAGAGTTTGAGATAAAGCTAGATAGGTCAGATTTTACATCAGCTGTATCTTTTGATTATAGCGTTACTGGAATTACTGCAGAACCTGGAGTTGACTTTATGCAGACTTCAGGACAGTCAACCATCGATGTGGGCACATCTTCTATAAAGATAGCTGTCCCAATCCTGAATGATGATATGAAAGAGATAGATGAAACGCTTTCCCTTACAATAAGCAATCCTAAAAATGCGACTATACAAAGCGCGACTGCAATAGGAAACATTATCGATAATGATGAATCACAGCTTTCAGATGAAGATGGCTATAACACTCCTACATCATACTATGGCTACAGCCAAGTATGGAATCAGGACTTTTCTGAAGCAACGCTAGATGAGTCTATTTATAATTATGAAATGGGCGATGGATGTCCTGATATCTGTGGCTGGGGAAATGAAGAACTTCAAAACTATACTAATGATGAAGAGAATATCAAACTTGCAGATGGCAAACTCTCTATAACTGCCACACAGCAAGATGTACTATCATTTAAGTCTGCTCGAATCACAACTAAAGATAAAGTTGAAATACAATATGGGCGAATAGATGTAAGAGCAAAACTTCCAAAAGGACAAGGCCTCTGGCCTGCTATATGGATGTTAGGGGCCAACATAGATGAAGTAGGATGGCCGGCTTGTGGAGAGATAGACAATATGGAATTTTTAGGACATGAAGTCAATAAGATACATGGCACAGCCCACTATGGAGAGCAAGGAGCTGGAAGTACTTTTAAAACCAGCACTTATGCAAGTGGAGATGATTATACTGAAGGCTATCACGTCTTCACTTTAATCTGGGAGCTCAATAAACTAACTTGGTATGTAGACGAAACCAAGTTTCACTCTTTAGAAAGAAAAGATATTGGTAGTGCTCAGTGGAGGTTTAATCAGCCCTTCTTTTTTATATTTAACGTAGCAGTAGGAGGTCGATTCCCAGGAAATCCAGATGAGACTACAGTATTCCCTCAGACGATGGACATCGACTATATAAGAGTTTTTCAGCCTAACTAAGTCTCTCTAATTTCAGTTACGTTAGACCTAAGGGTTCCAGTAAGATGGCTTCACTAGTGAAGCCCCTCTGATCAATGGACAATTAGAACACTCTTCAGCATTGTTGCGACCTCCAAAGCCATCAACACAAGTGGACTCAGCAAAAGCACCTCGCTGTGAGACATCTACAAAAAGTCTTTTTGAATTCTGACCGACTATAGAGAAGTAACCTTGAACTCGGCCATCTTCATTGTTATTGTCTACTAAATTTCCAATGATGGATCCTGGAGGTGGGTCAAATAGAGTACCATCAATATTAACCAATTCCTCTACTCTTTGCCAGTAGTTATACTCCTCTTCAGTTAAGCTATATTGAAAGACATGAAAGCAGTATATCAGATTAAAACGCTCATTCATTAATGTTCTAAAAATCTGTCTGCCTTCAATAGCATCACCTGCCACTTCTTCTGTATTGATAATGGCTATATTATTAAAATCTAATTGCTCTTTGATATAACAAGTTCTTGGGTTCAACAACATTCTTCCTCTCTCAACAAATTGATATTCACCTTCGAGTCTCCATCTCAAAGCATCTCTCTTCTTACCTGCTAAATCAAGTGATACAAATAGATCAACAAACTCTGTTGAGACAACATTTCCCAGAGTATTGAAATTTTCAACATTTGCCACATCAAAATCTAAGCCCGTAATATCCAAGCTCGCTTCCGGCGCAACTGTTGGCTGACTACTTATACTCTGCCCATCAGGCGTAATAATATCCAACTGATAAGAAACCCCAGGTGTTACTGAAGTCGTCGCCATATAGTCACCAAGATCTTCAGGATTTTCGGTATACATGACTGAAGAGCCATCACTACCATTCAACACAACCTGAGCTCCCGATATAGGCGTAAATATATTATCATTTCCAACACCGATAATTGGACTATAATCAAGCTTCACATGATACTCTCCTGGCACATCTGACACTAAACCATTGACAATAACAAATGAACTATCATTATCAATATTCAAGTTGATCTCATCAATACATGACGAGATGCTTATTAAGCCTACTATTACAATTATAAATCTTATCACTCTTATCATCAGAATTTAAAATTATAAGTTACTGAAGGAAATATAGAACCCAGCGTCGCGATTCTAAAGACGCTTACACTTCGAGAAGGAACTTGTCTAAAGTAGACAGAGTAAGCATTACGCCGACTATACAAGTTATAAATAGAAAAAACCAACTTATGTTCTCGACCTTTCTCTAATTTCCCAAAAGGGCCAATGGAATATGACAAATCAAGTCGATGGTAGTCAGGAATTCTAAACTGATTACGCTCAGAAAATATAGGTACACTAAGTACATTATCAACAGAGAAGCTACTCACAGGAGCCGTAATCGGACGACCCGTACTATAAGTAAAGTTAAGAGATAGATTTGTCATCCTGCTTAACTTCTTGGTCATATTAACATTCAAAGAGTGTGGCTTATCATAATTAGAAGCGAACCACTCTCCATTATTTATGGACAACTGAGTCTCACTCGCCAACACTTTTCTAAATGATCTTGAAAAAGTATAGTTAACATCCCATTGTATGGACTCTTTGTTGTATTTAAAGTTAGCCTCTATGCCATAAGCCTTCCCTACTCCATCAACGAGTTCTCTTTCAAGATTAGGATTAAGCAATAGATCTGCAAAATCTCTATACTCAATGATCTTATCTTGATTTCTATAAAATATCTCTACAGAAGAAGCGAATTGGTTCTCATTGAAGTTTTTGAAAAAACCTAAGTTGTAATTACTAGATGTCTGAGGTGTGGCATATACATCTGACAACTTCCATATATCAACTGGAGTTGATGATGCAGTGTTAGATACCTGATTGAGGTATTGAAATCCACGATTATATCCCAGCTTAACAGAAGCGGTCTCATCAATGGCATATCTAAAAGATACTCTTGGCTCCCAACCATTAAAGCTTGCAATCACATCTCCATCACTAAAATCTCTGGTTTCTTCTACGGTAAGATCATTCCTAAAAAAGCCATCTCTATAGAAACTCAAAGTTCCAGGCCCAAGTCTATCATACTTCGTATATCGAGCGGATGCTGATATAGAAAATTTTTCGCTAAGAGACCAGTCAAATTGTAAAAATGGAGACAACGCCACGCCCTTCTCGTCAGGCAAAAATTCTGGAAGTGCAGTTGAGTTTACGCCTTCAGGTGTCAGCGTTCCAGGACTTACATTAAATATATCATAAGAAACACCTGCCGTTAATTCTAATCCCTCTTTTACTTGATAAAAGCTTCTTATTGATGGTCGGATAAAGCTTACCTTATTAGTAAATCTTGATAAATCATCACCTTGGATATCAAACAAGCTACTTTCATAATCTCCGATATTTACATTAGCAGTTAGATTCCACTTGTCACTGAGAAGTTGGTTGATATAGAAAGTACCAGTGCGTGTAGCGTAATCGAAGTTTACTTCATCAGCAAATTGGAATTCATCTCCACTTATGAAAGCAGAAAATCCAATTTTAGTTTTCTCCGTAACTCTTGCGTCAGTCTTAAAAGTGATATCATAGAATGATGATCTACTATTTTTGACATCTATATTCTTAACTGCATTGAGCAGGTAGTTCATATACCCAATTCTCGCTCCTACAATAAAGGACGCTTTATTTTTCACAATTGGGCCTTCAACAGTAAGTCTAGAAGCAGCAAGTCCGATGCCTCCCCTTACACTCATTTTCTCTTTATTCCCTTCTCTAAGACCTACTTTCAATACGGAAGAAAGACGCCCTCCATAATAGGCAGGCTGATTTCCTTTGAATAGATCAACTGACTCTATCATATCCGGATGAAAAAGGGAAAAGAAACCCAATGTATGTGTTGGATTTAAGATCAATGCATCATCTTGTAGAATCAAGTTCTCGTCACTATTTCCTCCACGTACATTGAAACCAGAAGCTCCGTCTCCCACACTGGTTACACCTGCAAGAGATTGTATGCTTCTCAATACATCGGTTTCTCCAAATAGCTGAGATCTACTTTCTAATCTTTTTATATCCATTCTCTCCACACCCATCACTACCGACTCGATATTCTCGTTGTCCGCTTTGTCAGTGATTACTACTTGCTGTAGTTGAACACTTGAAGGTGCTAAATCGATCGAAAAACCAACATCATCGTATAGACTGATGTGGACTACGAAATCCTCATATCCGAGGTATTTGATTGTAAAATCATAGGTGCCTGCTGGAAGTCTCAACTTGAATTCTCCTGATTCATCCGTGACGCTACCACCAGACATATTAGAAATCTGTATAGTAGCCCCGATGATCTCTGTCTGATCATTTCCATCCAGTACCTCTCCAAGGACATTATATAATTTGCCTTGAGCATCAGCAGAAGCTTTACCGGCATATATTGTATCGGGCACAGTTTCTTGTGCATAGGATACGCTTACAACTAGCACACAGAATGCCAGAAGACTAAAAACTTTCCTCATAGACGACTTGTAAAGAATAATTAGATCATGATCGGATCAAAGCTAACCAAAAAGCGACATTTCAACAGCAGATGACATCATAATCTATTGCTAAATCGATGTAACTATTAAGCTATAAATGCTGGTTGAGCTCTGCTAGGTTATAAGAAAGGTATACATTCACATTAATGAATTGGACAATGATGAAATATGCTCTGCTAGCAGTTCTGATATCAATCACCATGGCCTGTAATATGGACTCCTTTGTGGCCGATAGTTGGGAGATAACGATCGAAAATGCCGGGTCTTCATCTTCACCTAAAGCCGCAGACCTAAATGGCGACGGTATCAAAGATATTGTAATCGGTTCAGGTGGCCCAGAATTCAAAACAACGCCACATGGCGTATTGGCTATAGATGGCAGCAATGGGGATATTTTATGGCAAGTCGATGCTCGTAATCAGATCGTAGGCACCCCTCTTCTAGTAGATTTTAACGATGATATGGCTAATGATGTGCTCATAGGAGGTCGATCTGGAGAGTTAAGCTTGATCAATGGTTCATCAGGCCAAGAGATATGGAAGTACATGCCAGATGACGATAATTATGATCTTGTCAACGACACTTTGATTCTGAACTTCTTCAATCC
Organism: uncultured Saprospiraceae bacterium; assembly: GCA_938039305.1. Taxonomy (GTDB): domain Bacteria; phylum Bacteroidota; class Bacteroidia; order Chitinophagales; family Saprospiraceae; genus JAJRXG01. The sequence goes on along the minus strand of CALHUZ010000263.1, from coordinate 2,118 downwards.
TCAACTTTGTCCTGACTTAGACGGTGACGAGCAGCTAGACATCATCATTGCCTATGGCGGTTTCGTAAAAGCTAAACCCGAAGATACGGATAGACCTCAAGGGTACCTGATGGCAGTTTCTTCAGCTACTGGCAAAGAACTCATAAAGATGCCAGCACCTGATGGTCGTGAATTATATTGTTCCCCCATCATCGCTGATATTAATAAGGACGGCAGCCTCGATATTTTCTTTGGGTCTGGGGGAGAAACCATTGGCGGGTCATTTTATAGATTACCTTTTGATGATTTTGCTCAAGGCAAATATGATGCTGCCATAGCTCTCTTAACCGATAGTCTAAAAGGATATATCGCTCCTCCTACCTTAGTCGATATAAACAATGATTCATATCTCGACATTGTTGTTAATTCTGTCAACGGCAAGGTTACTTGTCTAAATGGTCTAAATATGGAGCCATTGTGGGAAGCAAAAGTGGGCGACAACTTTGAAGGGTATGCGATGTCTTGCCCTGGCTTGTTCTACGGAGATGATGACATCAAGGATATATTTACAACCTATGGCTATGGCGCTTGGCCCAATACAGAATACACGACCAATATTCTAATTGATGGGAAAGACGGCAGCATCGTTTATAGAGATAGTGCAGGCACATTTCAATATGCATCCCCCGTGAGCTATGACTTCACCTCAGATGGATATGAAGATGTTTTAATGGCTATCAATAGTCCGATCACTACAACACTCAAAAATACTTCTGCGCCAGTCACCTTTCTAGGCAATGATCTCAAAATATATGACCTTCGTGAGCACAAAGTGTTACTGTTGAGATCATCTCGAGTAGGCTCCAATATCGGATCAACTCCACTCATCACAGATTTAGATGGAGATGGATATCTTGATATTGTTTCTTGCTATATGACAGATGCACGCAACTTCTATTCATTTAGCAAAATGGCGATAGAGCGAATTGAAATACAAACAAAAAAAGTCGATTCCTTTAATTGGAATTCGTATATGGGCATCAAGAGTGACGGCATAGACCATCCAATTGAAGAGTAGGCGATTAAATGATTGAGTTAAAGCGAATCTCGCTTTCCATCTTTTGTAAAGATCTCATATCGCTCTATGCCTTCTGGAAGTTCAACATAGTCAGAAGATTGAGAAAGATATGTGCTTCCAAAATAGTTTTCCATCCTTAGTGTAGAACCATCAGGGAAGTGAATGATGGCATAGCGATCTCCATCTTTAAATTTCAAATATTTTCGATCTCCTTTAAGTTCAAATACTTTCAACTCACCTTTATTCTGGCCAGCAACAATTTCTAATTTCCCACTTTGGGAATTAAAAACCGACGCAAGTGATTTTCCATCTCCCTGCACATAAAATCCAGATTCGCTGGCTTTCATCGGATTCCAATCACCTTTACCACTGTTCATCATGATGAGCCCATCATGACCATCAAGTCTTCCTATCGATACTTCGGTGCCATGATCATTACCGATCATTAAAACATCTAAAAACCCATCACGATTCACATCACTGATTTGCATACCATATACAGGAGCCAATTGTGCTTCCTTAGGAAGAGCTTTTATGCTAAACTTACCATCACCCATATTTTCTATATACGATGTCTTCATATGGTTAGCCCTTAAGATAAGGCACCCTTTTTGGTCTTCAGGAGAAAGTATCTCATCAATGGTAGCAGATGCATATCCGCCATGCAAAGGAAAGGCTCCTTTGACAGCAACCATCTGCTTTTCATATTCTAATCTTCCGAAGTAAGGAAACTCTTGCATGTCTCCAGATTCGTCTTCAAAATAACAAGTTGGTACAAAGTCTTTTGTTCCATTGTTATCAAAATCTTTATAATAAACACTTATAGGATGATCATCTGATATTTCAGTGAAAAACTGATCACCATAATTCCCAGCCATATAGTCAATGTCTCCATCCTGATCAAAGTCCGCTCCCACAAGACTGTTCCACCATCCTACATATTCAGATAATCCAGAAGCAGCAGTTTGATTAGAAAATGATCCTTCTTCATTTTCTAAAATAGTAATCGGCATGAACTCTCCTGTTACAATTAAATCAAGGTCATTGTCATTGTCATAATC
>CALHUZ010000262.1 GCA_938039305.1 uncultured Saprospiraceae bacterium | reverse complement strand
GCTCAGGAATAAAGTCATCAAAAAAGTCAGTATCCTCAACAGTAACATCTTCAAAATCTGGTTCTTCTATGAGATCGTCTTCGACTGCCTCTATCTCCACGGGAACAGGTGGGGGCAGTTTGATTTTCGGTGGTATTTGATCCGTTCGCGGTACGATTTCAAGGTCATCAGCTTCGATAAAAAAACCGCCGTTTATCAGATCGACTTCCTTCTCATAAACAGTCCAGCTGACCGCCAGAACCGCAAATAATAAACTACATCCAAGGCCTACACCTAATCGTTGTGATCGATTGCGTAAGAAGTCCTTCTTGGCATATTTAGTACGACTACTAAGCTTGATGATCTTGGCACTTTGGCCTCCAGAATCATTATCTAACTTATGATGATAATAGCGGTACCCGATGATACCGATGACGATCGCAAGCCCCAGGCTTACTAATCCAATTAATACTTGTTGTCCAGCTAATTCTATTAACATGACCTATCTGATTAAAGTGAATCAACATTGATACTGATTCACGATATGATCAGTTACATCAATGTTTTATAATCAGCAGAGCGATGACCACACCGGCCATATCAGCTCCAAAATCAAGGATGTCACCATTGCGATCTTCGATCAAAGTTTGAATCAGCTCAGTGCTCAATCCAAATAGTCCAAGAATCAGACATAACATCCATGCTTTGTAAGAAATCCCTCTCTCTCTAAGTGCCATTGCTATCAGAAAGGTCAAGATTGCAAAAAGTATAAAGTGAACCGCTTTGTCTAGCCCGGGGATCGACAAAGATTCTGGAGCGTCTATAGCTCTGGCGGGTAAAAATAGCGCCAAGAGTACTACGAGTGTCCAGACGGTGGCTGCACATGTATACTTGATGCTACTCTGCTGTTGCATCACTTAATAAGATGATTAGTAGAATGAAAAGGGTGTGACAGCATCAATATTGATTGTAAAAAAACAATGAAATACACGAGATAGCTGACTTTAGTCTATGACAGACTACCCTATAAGAGCTTCATATGCTTCTGAGGACAACAAAGAAGCTAGCTCTGATTCATCGCTCATCTCGACCTTAACGATCCAACCATTGCCGTATGGATCTTCGTTGATCGCTGCAGGGTTGTCACCTTCAGATTCGTCCAGTTCTTTATTGAACTCGATTACTTTTCCGCTTACAGGCATGAACAAGTCAGAAGTTGTCTTGACTGCTTCAACTGTACCAAAGACTTCATCTTTTGCTACTTCTTCTCCTACAGTTTCAACTTCAACGTAGACGATTTCACCAAGTTCACTTTGTGCATGATCTGTCACACCGATAGTAGCTATGTTGCCTTCTATCGATATCCATTCGTGCTCCTTTGTGTATTTAAGATTAGCCGGACTTGCCATGGTTTACTTTATAATTATTGTAGATGTTATTTTCTAATTAGCTTCTTTTACGAACTCTCTTACCCAGTCAAGTGTAACAGATTTTGGGCGCTCTAATGAGAATCCAAGTGCTCGTGACCAGCAAAGCCCTGCTAATACACCAAGTGCTCTTGACACTCCAAAAAGTACTGTGTAAAAACTATACTCATTCATACCATAATGAACTAAGATAGCTCCACTATGAGCATCGACATTAGGCCAAGGGTTTTTCACCTTACCAAGTCCTTCAAGAATCGGTGGCACTACTTCAAATAATTTCCAAACTACATTTACAATTTTGCTCTCTGATAAGTGCGCTTCCGCAAATACTCTTTGTGCAGTGAATCGTGGGTCTGGTTGACGTAATACAGCATGACCATATCCAGGTATGACCTTTCCACCATCAAGTGTTTTTTGAACATATGCAGCGATAGCTTCTTTGCTTGGATCATCTGTGCCTAACTCTTCAAGCATCTCAAATATGAACTTGATTACTTCCTGATTAGCTAATCCGTGAAGTGGTCCAGCCAAAGAATTCATACCTCCAGCAAATGACATGTAAGCACTACTTAGAGTAGAACCAACAAGGTGCACTGTGTGTGCAGAAGCATTTCCACCTTCGTGATCTGCATGAATTGTCAGGTAGAGTCTCATGAGACTCTTGAACTCATCACCTTCTATACCGAGCATGTGTGCAAAGTTGCCTGACCAGTCAAGATCAAGATTAGGCTCTATATGCTTATTGTCGTGAAATGATTTTCTATAGATGTATGCAGCCACTCTTGGAAGTTTTGCGATGAGGTTCATGGCATCCTCATATGTCGCATCCCAGTAATCGTACTTACTCATGCCTTCTGCATAGCGCTTTGAGAATACGCTTTCACTCTCCATAGATACTATAGCCGCAGAAAACTGTGACATCGGATGTGTATCATTAGGAAGTGCGTCCAATACCGCATAAGTGTGTGCAGGGACCTCTGCTCTCTTCTCCCATTCATCACTTAACCAATCAACTTCTTCTTGGGTCGGAAGCTCACCAACTAACATCAACCAAAACAAACCTTCTGGTAGCGGCTGATCATCATCTCCACGAGTAGGCAACAACTTTCTTAATTCTGGAATAGAGTATCCTCTGAACCTTATGCCTTCAACTGCATCAAGATTAGA
>CALHUZ010000261.1 GCA_938039305.1 uncultured Saprospiraceae bacterium | reverse complement strand
ATTTGATGGCACTTGTTCTGGTTTTGAAGGAGATGCTTCATTCAGTGACAACATACATTTCTGTTGTACAGATATAGCTAACAATCCTATCAAGGTAGTATTTAGAGTATTTGATGCTTCTGGTGGATTTAGCGATTGTATCGTAAGTGTGTTCGTTCAAGATAAAAGAGAAATCGCGTTGACTTGTGGACCAGATTTGAGTTTCAATTGTGGGGATGATTCAACTGCGATACTTAATACTATCATGCTCAATGCACCGACGCCAACTTGGGTCTGCGGTGAGAAATCACTTACTCCTGAGTTGCCAGAATATACAATCGGAGAATGTGGTGGAGCTTCATTTCAGGTGACATGGACAGCTGAAGATCTTAATGGTCAGATAGCCACATGTACTCAGAATGTTGTAATTGGAAACTTAGATGATGCAACGGTCACAAGACCAGATATAAATATCAATCTAAGTTCATGTGGATCAGGAACACATCCTGATGATATATCAGACAGTAGACCTACAGTTAGTAATGTAGACTGTGAGAATATAGCGATGACTTGGGAGGATCAAGTGATCCAAGGAGATGGAAATGAGTGTCTAAAGATCATTAGATCATGGGCCGTAATTGACTGGTGTAAGTTTGATGGAGGAGATGTAGAAAGTGGCATCATCGATAGATTTGATCAGACTATAGTGATCAGTGATAACGTGATACCAACGATAGACAACTGTCCTAATGCTGCAGTGATTGTAAATGACCTTGACAATTCATGTGATGAGCAAGTGACACTTAGTATTATCGCAAGTGATGATTGTACGCCAAGTGATCAGTTGACTTATACTTATGAAATAGATCTTAACGATGATAGCTCAGTAGATAGAACAGGTGCAGGTGGAACGTTTAGCGATATCTTACCTGCAGGATCTCATAGAGTCATATGGACAGTGTCTGATATGTGCGGCAATGAGACAAAGTGTAACTATGAACTTGAAATACTTACGAACACGGCTCCTGTAGCTATTTGTATAGGACTAACAGAAGCTGTCATAGGTGCTGATGGAACTTCAACTATAGAAGCAAGCTCTTTAGATGTGAGCAGCACAAATGGTTGTGATGCTACGACAGCAGGATTAACATTTGCATTCAATGCAGGGGGAGATCAGACTGAGATGGTATTCAGATGCAGCGATATATCTAATGGCATATTTGCAGAGACTACGGTTGATCTATATGTTATAGACGCAAACGGAAATTCTTCTGTATGTCCAGTAGTCATATCCATAAGCGATAGACAAAACAATGTATGTGAAGATAACTCTGTAGCAACTGTATCATCAGTCTTAAGTGGACATATCACTGACGAAGAGATGGCAATAGTTGCAGACGTAGAAGTCGTAGCACAGAATAGAACAACAGGGCAGCAGTATACTACTCTTACAGATGAGAATGGACAGTATGTATTTGAAAATATGACTGGTAGTGATGATTATGAGGTGAGCCCAGTATTAGATGGATATCCGTTGGCTGGTGTAAGTACACTTGACCTTGTTATCATTCAGCAGCACATATTGGCCTTGAATAGAATCACTTCTCCATATAAGTTGCTTGCAGCAGATGTGAATAATTCTAATTCGATCACAGCTCTTGACCTTGTGTCATTGAGAAGATTGATCTTGGGATTAAGCTCAGATATACCTAATGACAATTGGAAATTTGTAGATCGTGATTTTGTATTTGATATGGATAATAATCCATGGTTATTTCAAGATCATATCATGGTGAACAATGCTCAAGCATTAGAAGATGAGAATAACTTTATCGGTCTTAAGGTCGGTGATGTTAATGGAAATGCTTTCGGTGCACTTGCACAATTAGCAGGGCCAAGATCTTCATCTGTGATGAATGTAAAAGCTGAGCGTAGTGGTTCTGTAGTAAGATACAGTTTCGATGCAGCAGAAATGAATGATGTAATTGGATTCCAATTAGCGATTCAGTTAGATCCAGCGATGGAGATAGTATCTCTTGGATCTGATCGCCTCGATATCGGAGACAATAACTTTAACATAGTTGAAAATGAACTACGTATGAGTTGGTCTTCATCAGAAGCAGTTGATTCAGAAGGAGCATTATTCTTCATTGATGTTCGTTCAGCTGGAAGCGATATCAAGCCTCTTCAGATTAGCAAGAAAGGATTGTCATCAGAGATATATGAAGGTGACCTTGAAGGTGCAGATATAGTATTGAGAAATATTACTGATGATTTCTCAACAACTGGTATCAGCTTATTACAAAATTCTCCTAATCCATTTACAGATCAGACAAAGATTTCATTCAATTTGCCACAGAGCGAAGAAGTGGAGTTTGTAATATCTGATCTTAATGGAAAGAACGTATATAGATCAACCAGCTTTTATAATAAGGGGATGAATACAATTGATATAAATTCTTCAGATCTTGGACAGAGTGGTATCTACTATTATACAGTGATTACCTCTTCATCTAAGGAGACGAAAAGAATGATAGTATTACATTGATGATTCTTGATTTTTAGTTATTAAGCCCCGTAGAACTCTGTTCCACGGGGCTTTTTACTTTTAGGTTTCAGATCGAGCGAGGCTTTAAGGTTTGAGAGCCCTTTGCAATGTGTTCAAATATTTTCTCCGATTATACTCTGTCGATTGTTACATTTGGTAAAAATGTAAAAGATGAATCGGATCGTATTATTATGCTTTGCTACTTTATTGTTAACTGTATCTGCTCTACAAGGTCAGATGAACCTCAAGACGAATCCTGTAGGAGCAGGAATGTCAGAACAAGCATTAGAGAGATATGAAGCTTTTCTGAAAAGTGAGATCGAGGCCAAGAAGATACCTGGCGCAGTAAGTCTCATCATGCGCAAAGGTCAAGTTGCTCACTCTGATGCGTTTGGCTATTCTAATATGTCTACGAAGGATCCGATGACTACCGATAAGATCTTCTACATCCAGTCGATGACTAAGCCTATTATATCAATAGCTTTTATGACACTATATGAAGAAGGGAAGTTCTTTTTGACAGATCCAGTATCTAAGTATATTCCAGAATTTGCAGATCTAAAGGTGATTCAGGTCACGCCAAATAAGGATGGAGATGCTCCTACAATAGATTATGTTCCTGTGAAGACTCCAGTTCAGATCTGGCACTTGCTATCTCATACAGCTGGATTTTCTCATGGCCTCGGTCAGAATGAATACGATCAGAATCTAGCGAAAATGTTATATGGAGATTTCATGGACCCTGAATCAGAGCCTAATGCTGGTCATAAGACCATCCAAGATCGGGTAAAAGCACTGGTCAGTTATCCATTGATGGGGCAGCCTGGAGAACAATGGAATTATAGTGCTTCACCTGATGTGCTTTGCGTATTGATAGAGATGTTTTCAGGCCAGACGACTGAAGCATTTTTGAAAGAAAGAATATTTGATCCGCTTGGCATGACTGATACGGGCTATAATGTTGCTGAAGAAAATGAAAGCCGCATAGCTGGTCTTCATGCAGTAGGACAAGATGGAGTTCTTGCTTATATGCCACCTTGGGGTCCTTCAAGTGGAAATACAATTCACGGTGGAACACATGGGCTTTTTTCAACTGCATCTGACTATATGAAGTTTGCTATGATGTTGCTTAATAATGGTACATCTAATGGTCATCGAGTCATAGGTCGTAAGACCTTAGAGCTGATGACTGACAATCATATCGAAGGACTTCCTTATTCTCCTGGAAATGGTTTTGGTCTTGGATTTGGCGTGAGAACTGATGTGTCTGATAGTAAGATCTCAGGAAGTGAAGATATCTTCCACTGGAGTGGTGCATTCAATACTTACTTCTTTGTTGATCAAGAAGAGGACATGGTTGCCATATTAATGACACAGCTTTTTCCATATACTAATCATTATGCAAGTAAGCTGAGACAGTTTACTTATAGTGCGATAGATGATTGATAGGGTAGTGTGGCTTTGATGCTGACCTCCTATATCACTGTATTTGGGTCACTCTATTGTTTTGCTTAAGCACTTGTTGATTGTGGACCCTGCAACAGGAGCTATGCATAAATTAGAAGATGAATACATTAATGTTAGCCTAAAGTCAAAGAATACTTCAAGTTTAGACGATGCTCAGCTCAGGGTATATGATATCAATTCTATACCTTCTAATTGGGAAGGAAGATTGGTTAAGATGAATCTTTAAATAGGAGCTGCTTAAGTTGTCGTGAGAGTTGATTATAAATCTTTGATCAATCCCCACATCTCTCTTACAAATACGATTGGGACAAAATCATTTCCACTACTTGAGCCCATTCTAACTACTACCAGATCTAAAGAAGGCACAATCATCAACACTTGCCCACTTTTGCCAAGTGCAAAGTATGTATCATCTGGAGCTTCAGGAACAAGCGGACCATTGAATACTCTGTTGATTGTTGGGAGCATAAAAGAAGATTGCCCATTCAGCCACCAGAGGTAGCCATAAGAATTGTTGAGTTCTTGAGAAGGTGTAATGGCTTCTTTTAAAAAGTCTGCAGGAACGATTTGATTGCTTTTCCACTTTCCTTGATTGGCGATCATCCAACCATATCGGGCCATGTCACGAGCACTACTGAAGTAGACGATGTCATTGTTGATTTGAAGCCAACGGCCATTCATGCCAATTTGGGTTTCAATTTTCTCTTTACAATAATCTGATGCTTTCACACCCGTAGCTTCAGTGATCACTTCTTGGAGCAAAGTATAAGGCCCATTGTGATAGGCCCATCTCTCACCAGGGTCTTCCAGATAGGTGAGGCATTCGGGTTCTATGCATGATCTATCTACATCAGTATCGTCAAGGCCAGTGGTCATGGTAAGTTGATGATATAGTGTGATTTTGCTTTCCCTTAGATTCGTCATATCAGTCCATCCGTCACCCAAAAAGTCTGATGTCTTATCGTCTAGTGAAAGAAGGCCTTCTTCGGCAGCGATACCTATCATAGATGCCGTAAGTGTTTTTCCCGCTGACGCCCATTGCCATTGGCTTGTCGCATCGAAGGGCTTATCCTGATGATTGAGCCCATTGTAATCTTCATGTACAATCTTCCCTTTGTGAAGGATGATAAGCGCTCTTGTTTCAGATGGCTCCATCCAGTTTTGGATAGCATCTAAAGCAGCTTGATTCCAATTGAGATCTATTGGATTAAGCGTTTCCCAACCTCCACTAGTATTCGGGAAATATACTTCGTCAATAGGGTCGAATTCAATAACCGGTTCTAAATCTTCGCTACAAGAAGGTAAGATGAAAAGAAGTATACCGAGTCTGTAAACTAACAATATGAAAGGTCGCATGCGAAAGTTGATGAAGTTCATTCTTAAAAGAATAGAACTGCTCTTTTGTACTCTGTATTATGATGATTTATTACGACGTGATAGTTCCAAAGATGATGTAGATCAGCAGTGTAATTATAATCAGTGTTATACTGACGAACTTAGTATGCTTCCATGGAACTAATGAAACCGCACCTACATCTGTTATCTCATACATATTCTTTCTCGGATAGAAGTGAGACACTACATGCATCAAGATGACATTGAGCACAAACTCAATTCCCCAGACATGCACAAAATGTAGATCAACTTTTATAATCATATCTACTATGATGTAAAAAAGAAGGCCGAATGCTAAGCCTGCTTTCGCACCTACAGTAGATACTTTTGGAAAGAAGAATGCGGCTATGAGGACGGTTGCTATAGGTATAAAAAAGATGCCATTGAGTTGTTGGAGTAATTGGTAGAGACCTGCTGGAGCGCTTGCCACAAGTGGTGCAACTGATATTGCAAACACTGCCAATACAAGTGAAACCAATCGGCCAATTTTAACTATGCCTGGATCTGAAATGGCTTTGTTGATGTATCTTTTATAGATGCCTAAACTGAATATAGTAGCTGCACTATTCAATGCACTATTGAATGTACTTAGAACGGCTCCCATGATGACAGCAACAAAGAACCCTGTTAACCAAAAGGGAAGGACACGTTTTACAAGTTCGGGGTATACAAGATCTTGTTCCTCATAAAAGCTATCCCCAAAATGATAAAAACAAATGATGCCTGGAAGAATGATAATGAAAGGCATCAACAACTTTAAAGCGCCTGTCAGAAGTAGACCTTTCTGTGCTTCTTTAAGACTTACTGCCCCAAGTACTCTCTGCACAATCGACTGATGCATCGTCCAGAAGTAAACTTGATTTATGATCATACCAGTGAACAGAACACTGAATGGTAGGATAGCATCACGTGACCCTGGTCCCACCGAGTATTCTTTACTGATGACGTTGAACTTTTCAGGTGCATGATCGAAGACAGTGATTAGTCCTGTTATCACATTGCCATCTCCGATAGCATACAAAGCCATGATCGGTACAGCTAATCCAGCTATTAATAATCCAAATCCATTGATCGTATCTGTATAGGCGACCATCTTTAGTCCGCCATATATGGCATATATAGCTCCAAGTACTCCAACTATAAGCACAGTGATCCATAAACCTTGCTGCTTTGTGACATCAAGCAGATCAGATATCTCAAATATACTTTCAATGTTTAGCGCGCCTGTATATAAAACAATAGGCAGTAGTGTTGCGACAAATGATATGATCAACAACAGCGCGACAAGCGTACGGGTTAATCCATCAAAGCGCTTTTCTAAAAACTCAGGAATCGTAGTCAATCCCATCTTGAGATATCGCGGCACAAAGTATAATGCAGCTAAAACCAGAGCAATCGCTGAAGTCGCCTCCCATGTGATGATGATGGCTCCATTTCGATATGAAGAACCGTTCATGCCGATCAGGTGCTCAGTTGAAATATTGGTAAGCAGCATAGATCCTGCTATGACGACTCCCGAAAGACTTCGTCCACCTAAGAAAAACCCATCTTGCGTGTTGAGCTTATCCTTGCGAAGTTTCCAAGTAGCATAACCTGCTACAAATGCAGTAAAAGCGAGAAAGGTTAAAAATTGAACTATCATCAGAAGACTCTTAACAGAAAGGTATTAAAATATCTATGAGTCTTACTAAGTGTCACCTAAGAAGTCATGAACTGATATGATTAGCTGATATGATTCTGTTATCTGTTTTTGACTTCAGAAGCAATTGGATCTTCTTCAATACGAAGGCCCGAAGCACTTGGGCATGCCTCAATCTCAATCATGAGTACAGCACCAACTGGAATAATGATCTCTTGGTTAAGATCAACCTGTGTCTCAGAAACAAATCGTGCACTACTCAATGCGAGCAACTCAATGTCTTTTAAGTGTATGTCTTTTGCTTGATAAAGTTCTCGTAGGACGGGACCTGTCAGAGTCAGAAGATCGGGGCATCTTTTAGTGTCATAGATGCCATCGCCCTTATTAGTTTCCTTAGCTTCTTTATGATCAACAGGAGATGGCTGCGCAAAAGTCATTTGCGAAAACGTAATCATAGCAAAGCATATAAATATCACCCTCATTGTTGCGGCAGTTCTCTATCATCTAATGTATGATTTCCGATTAAGCCATACAAGATGATGTAAGAATAGCCCTCGCTAACTA
>CALHUZ010000260.1 GCA_938039305.1 uncultured Saprospiraceae bacterium | reverse complement strand
AAGAGAACGTCTCTGCTCCACCTTTCGTAACAGTTCTTTGTAGTGCAGTTTCGTTCGGATAAAGATCTGTAAGTAAGACTTGCAGTTCCTTATGCTCATCTTTTAGATCAGGAGCCAAGCTCAACCAAGCACCGCCTCCTCCAGAAGCCAAATCTACAATCTTACTTCCACCACTTTCTTTTAGCCCCTTTTTCAAAATACCAATCGATCCCTTGAAGAGTTGAAACTTATTAGCAGTGATCTGGAGAAAGTCCGTCATATAATCTCTGAGCACCGCGGGAAACCACGGTAAGTCTTCGAGTTCTATGTATTGGAATCTTTTCATCTTTTTACTTCATGACTATGAGCACATAAGGTAACTACACAAAACAAAACGACACGAAATCCATCGGAATAAATACTTAGCAAAAAAGAAAAGGAGATCACCTTTGTTGGTAACCTCCTTTGAGCGATTCGATATCAAGATTTCAAATCATTCTCATTCTTTCAAATACATAGTGAATGAATCATGAGCTCTTTACTAATTCCTTCCCGCCATGACGCCTCCGTCGATATCGAGGATGGTACCGGTAATCCAACTTGAATTTTCCGAAAGGAGAAATTGTATCGCTTGTGCTATATCCGTTGGCTGGCCATTTCGCCCGATAGGATGAAAAGCATTAAATCCAACCAGCGCTTCTTTAGCTTCTTGCTTGCCACCAAATACGCCATGATATACAGGAGTATCCACAAGTGCAGGAGAGACAGCATTCACTCTTATATTATGATCCGCTAACTCCATGGCTAAGTGTTGTGTCAAAGAATGCAAACCTGCTTTTTGCATAGAGTATGCAGAAGAAGGTGTTGATTTTATAGCTTGCTTAGCCCACATAGAACCTACATTGACTATAGATCCGCCTCCACTCTTTTTCATGGCGTTAGCTGACGCTTGGCTAATGAAGAAAAAACCTCGGTTCAAATCCATATATGAATCATAATCCTCTACGGTATGATCTAAAAATGGCTTTGGACCAAATATGCCAGAGGCATTCACCAAGTAATCTAGATTAGACAATTGGCTAATCTGGTTTGACAATTCCTCAACTTGTTGCCTATCCGTTATATCCGCTTTGTGCTTTACCAATCGAGGTGCATCTGCTACCTGATCGGCACTTCGACCGACGACATGCACTGTGGCTCCTTGATCCAGTAATTGTTGTGTAATAGCTTCCCCTATACCACTTGTTCCTCCGATGACTAAGGCTGTTTTAGATGATAAGTCTGACATTGTAATTATGTTTTTTGAATAGATCTCTCTATGTGAATAATAATAACTGAACAGACAAGTCTGTCTACTGTTGTGCAAAAAAAAAGATTTACTTAAGCAATGTCTTTAGAACGACAATGCTTTGGTGTATCGGCCAAATCTCATTTTGCAGATGACTTTCAGTAAGAGCTCCTTCATAGAGTAGGTAAATAGATCGTCCCAACTTCTCTTGCTTCGCTTTTGATAGCTTTGGCAAATTGCTTTTTACAAGAGATTGAACCTCATCTAAGAAGTCCTGTTTATTTGCTTTAATCTTATTTCTAATCTTAGTGCTGTCTCTTGGCACTTCTGCCAATGTTCTCAAGCACCAGCAACCATTGAACAATTCGCTTTCGAAAAATGGAATTAAAAATTCAAGTATCCCAAGAAGTTGTTGGTTGCCTTTTTTCCGTTTGCTACAGAACTCTCTTAACTGAATCAATAAAGCTCCGTCTCTCTCATCCAAATATGCAATACACAAATCATCCTTTGACTTAAAGTGGCTATAGAGCGTTGCTTTAGCAATTCCTGATTTCTCTATGATCTCATTGATACCTGTTAGATTATATCCTTGGCTGTAGAAAAGTTCAGAAGCTGTGTTCACTATATGTTGCCGGGTATCCTCTTTAGCCATACATTGAAAACAGACAAGTATGTCTTTTGTTGTTCGAGTTGTGATCATTCTCGATAAATACCTATCGACGCCATAAATCCTAAGAGGTACTAAAAAGCTCTACTTCTGAGTTATCTTCGTAACTTTTGATATCCTTAAAACAATAGATGCCACTTACTTTTACTTGGGACATAGATCCAATCATGCTTCATTTAGGCGACTTTATGAGCCTAAGATATTATAGCCTCTTCTTTGCTGGCGGTATCTATCTCGCAGGCATGATGCTTCAACGCCATCATAATCAAACTGGCGAAAAGGATTTTCCATTTGATTCCTTGGCGATATACTTGATTATTGGGATTGTTGTCGGTGCAAGATTGGGACATTGTCTGTTCTATGATCCTATGTACTACTTAGCACACCCGATTGAGATGCTCTCTCCAATCCAATACATAGATGGTGCGTGGACAGTAACCGGGTTTCTTGGATTGGCCAGTCACGGTGGTATTTTAGGTATGATCATCGCTATTTATCTATTCCACAGAAAAAGCAAGATCAACTTTCTTTCATTACTTGATAAGATAGCACTTGTCGCACCGATCACTGGCGTTATGATTCGCACAGGCAACTTCTTTAATTCTGAGATCATCGGGAATGCCACAGGTGGCGACTGGGGTGTGATCTTCTCGCGTGTCGATCTTATCCCAAGGCATCCATCACAACTGTATGAGGCGCTTGCTTACTTGGCCATCTTCGTATTGATCTACAACAAGAGAACATCATGGCTGCCGACACCAGGAAAGCTATTTGGCTATACTATTGCCCTCGTCTTTGTGGCTCGCTTTATCATTGAGTTTACTAAGATTGATCAGGTATCATTTGAGGCAGGTATGGTTTTGAATATGGGTCAGTTGCTGAGTATTCCTTTGGTGATCGTAGGACTTATTGTTGCC
>CALHUZ010000259.1 GCA_938039305.1 uncultured Saprospiraceae bacterium | reverse complement strand
GGCTCTTGCCCAAGGATCCCTTGCCATAGGACAATGGCAAGATCACCTCCCATATCAACAAGGAATCTCTGTGACACAGAGTGATGAAAAAGTTATCTATAGCACAGGTCTAAGCGTCTTCTCAATCGACAAAGCTGAAGGATCAGTGACATTCCTTTCTAAGGTAAATGGTCTTTCTGATATAGGAATTGAAAAAGTGCGATACGACACTTTTAATGATCAACTTTTTATAATCTATGATAACAGCAATATAGACATCGTAAAGGGTGACCAAATTATCAATGTAGCTAACATAAAAGCAACAACATCGATAACCAGTAACAAGAAGGTAAACGACATATTCTTCTTCGATGGGCAGACATCATATTTTGCTGCAGACTTTGGTATCATATCTTTTAACAATCAAGATTATAATTTCGGATCAACCATATTGACAGGTGTTCGTATCAACCAGATTGCACAAAAAGATAATGTCGTCTATGCCGCAAGTGAAGAAGGAGTCTACTACATAGACCTACAATTAGAAAATAACATTGCCGACTTTAGTAAGTGGAAGCTGCTTGGATCAGAAGAGGGGCTACCCTCTCTTTATGATGCAAAGAGCGTAGTGAATCACAAAGGGAGGATTTACATAGGTGCAGAAAGTTCTCTTTATAAAGAGAACAGCGGCCTATTCTCTTGGTCAGCATTATATACAGCAGATGACTTAGAATTACAATTTATATCTACTTCAGAAGATCGTTTGGGTGCAGGTTGGCGAGGAGATGATTTTCAAAGTGACGTTTTGTTCTTTGATGACAATGGTGAATTCTTAAGCAGTGGTATGGGTTGTACAGGGGTTCCAGAAGAACTTATAGTCAGTGAAGATGGACGAGTCTGGTATGCGGACTTATTTAGTCGTATAA
Source organism: uncultured Saprospiraceae bacterium (assembly GCA_938039305.1). Taxonomy (GTDB): domain Bacteria; phylum Bacteroidota; class Bacteroidia; order Chitinophagales; family Saprospiraceae; genus JAJRXG01. The sequence goes on along the minus strand of CALHUZ010000259.1, from coordinate 2,718 downwards.
GAATGTCTTCTGGATATGATGACGCTTGTACACAGACTTTTTATAATTCCCCATTTTCCGATAAGGTGAGTGATATCGTTATAAAAGAAGATGAAGTGCTGGTAGCTTCTGGTGGTGTCGCGGAAAATTTCACTTTTCTATTTTCACGCGAAGGTTTCTATTATAAAGGACAAGAAGATTGGATTAATTTTAATGAGATAAACAATGCTGCAATTGCAGAACGAGATCTACTTAATGTCTATCGCGTTGCATTTCATCCTTCACTTTCTAAGTTATACGCTGGCAGCTATTGGGCAGGATTATTAGAATATGATTTGTCGGAAGACAGCTATACGCTTTTTAATAAAGAGAACTCTTCTTTGAGAGGAGCGATAGGAGACGAAGCCAGAGAAAGAGTCTCAGGGTTAGCTTTCGACCAAGAAGAAAATCTCTGGGTGACAACTTATGGAGCACCAGAGCCGCTCCATGTTTTGAGTAGTGATGGCACATGGCAAAGTATAAATACAATAGGACCTAAGTCCCTGACGGATATTATAATCGATGACGACGGCTACAAATGGATGCCCGTCGATGGCAGCAGTGCTGGTATACTTGTCTATGATAGTGGACCTTCGATTCAAAGTATTTCTGATGATCAGTTTAGGCTAATCAGCAGCAATACTTCTGAACTTACAACTAATGAAGTCCTATGTGCCGCTGTAGATCGAGATGGTGCTGTCTGGGTTGGAACTAGTGAGGGACCAGTTATCTTTGACTGTGGCTCAGATGTCTTTGATCCTACTCGCTGTGAAGGAGTTAGACGCAAATTGCTACAAGATAATGATGGTGCATTTCTACTGGCCGATCAGCAGATTAATGCAATAGCCATAGATGGCGCAGATAGAAAATGGTTTGGAACGCGTAGTGGCCTCTTCGTACAATCGCCACAAGGAGATGAACAAATCAATCACTTCACATCTGAAAATAGCCCCTTACTTGATGATGTTATAACAGCTCTGACATATGATGGTCAGGCGGGCATCATGTGGATAGGCACAAACAAAGGTTTAATTTCTTTTCGAACTGAATCTACCTTCGGAGAAAACATCCATCGTTCAGACAGAGTGTATGCATTTCCTAATCCAGTGGAGCCACATTACGATGGCCCTGTCGCCATAAAAGGATTAGTTGATAATGCCAACGTCAAGATCACTGACGTAAATGGAATATTAGTTACGGAACTCGATGCTCTTGGTGGTCAAGCCATCTGGGATAGAAAAGATCTGAAAGGAAGGTTAGTTAACTCAGGCGTGTATCTTGTATTTAGCACCGATCAGGAAGCCTTTGATAGTCCTGACTCTTTTGTGACCAAAATTATGATTCTAAGATAAGTTGCCTTCTTCAGGTTTATTCTCTGAACTTATAGGAGTGGTATCGACAGATTGAGCTGTTTTTACCGAAGACTCTGCCGTCTTAACTGGCTCTTTTGTTGCCTTCAAGAAGCTCCTATGAAACATCAATATAGAGGCAACTCCTATAGAGATAGAAGCGTCAGCGACATTAAAAACTGGTCTGAAAAATTGGAATCTATCTCCGCCCCAAAGAGGAAACCAATCCGGGAATGTAGTATTGATCATCGGGAAATAGAACATGTCCACAACCCTGCCATACAAGAATGGTGCATATCGTGGTTGATCAGAAAACATCTCAGCAATACCATTATGGTGAAGTGGCTCATTAAAGATCAGTCCGTAGAAAGCACTGTCCAAAATGTTGCCTATCGCTCCTGCTAAAATCAATGAAAGGCAGATCAAAAGCCCCATAGACTCTTTGGCCTTATACAGTTCTCGTATGAAGTAGATAAGAAATCCAACCATCACCACTCTGAATAAACTGAGCGTTAATTTGCCTGTTTCTTTGGTCAGCTGAATACCAGTACATGATCCATCCTCTCCTGTCACACCAAGGCATTTATCACCAAAGGTGATGCCGAATGCCATACCATCATTTTCAATAAAAAGGATGCGGGCCCATTCTAAGCCCAGTATATTAAACCCAGTACCAATACTGTAATGTGTCTTGATATAGATTTTTAACGCCTGATCAATAATCAGAACTCCAATAACAAGAAGAATAAGTGTGTAAGATTTTTTCAAATGATGCGCTTTAGCATGTCTCAGAGATCATTGCGTCTCGTGAGTTGCCAAAATTAAGTCATTTTCTTTGCTTAGCCTCTATGCTGAGGGTAGCATGTGGTACTGCAAGTAGACGTTCCTTCGATATTAACTTCCCAGACTCTCTACAAACCCCATAAACCTTGTTCTTTATGCGCAAGTCTGCATTCTGTAGATGATGAATTAATTTCTCTTGTCTTGATGCCATTTCGAAAAGGCGCTCAGTATCCATAGAAGTTGTTGATTCTCCTAAACTCTTAAACTTTGCATCAGCACTCTCTCCAAGTTCAGCGATCTGCCCCTGATAGGATGCCAACTGATCTTTAGCAATTCGAATTTTTTCATCAATGACTGACTTAAATAAAGCCAAATCTTCGTCAGAGTACCTTGTGATATTATCATTGTTGCTGCTCATGCTTACCTTTTTCATGTTTATACATTCAAATATTTGGCCAAAAACCCTTAGTAGCATTATAAATACCCAATTGGATTAAAAAGTTCCGCTTGACTTATGAAGTCATCATAACGTAACTTTGACGTCACATTTACCTAAACTGCAATTAGG
>CALHUZ010000258.1 GCA_938039305.1 uncultured Saprospiraceae bacterium | reverse complement strand
ACCGGCGTTTCTAATCTTCGACAAGTGTTCCTTGGCATCATCACTTGACAATATCAAGTGCTCCGGTGCATGCTGATTTATAAATTCAAAAGACGCTGCAGCATTATCAAAAACACAAGCATAAGCATGTGACAGTGCTATGGAAGCTGTATCAGCCCTTGACAAAGATTCTAATTGTTGATTCATCTCAACGATCACTTTATCAACAAGGGTTACATCTGTCGTCACTAATACTACTTGGCTGTCTATGCCATGCTCTGCTTGAGACAGAAGATCCGCAGCAACAAAAGAAGGCCGAGCTGAACTATCGGCATACACCAATACTTCTGATGGACCTGCTGGCAGATCGATGGCCACACCATGATCAAGTCCTTTCATTTTAGCGGCTGTTACAAATTGATTCCCAGGGCCAAATATTTTATAAACTGGAGGTATTGTCCCTGTACCCAAAACCATTCCTGCTATCGCCTGTGATCCACCTGCTTTTATAATCTGAGTGATGCCACACTTATGCGCTGCGTAAAGAATAGCAGGATGAATCGATCCATCTTTCTTTGGAGGCGTACAAAGCACCACCTCCTGGCAACCTGCCACTTGAGCCGGGATGCCTAACATTAATACAGTACTGAATAATGGCGCTGTTCCACCGGGAATATACAAGCCCACTTTTTCAATCGCTCGTGCTTCTTGCCAGCAAGTGACACCTGCTGTTGTTTCTATTTTATTTGGCGTAAGCTCTTGTGCTTTATGAAAAGTTAGAATGTTCTCATAAGCTTTATCGATTGCATCTTTTAATTCTTGCACGACCAGTCCAACACCAATTGCTACTTCCTCTTGAGTCACAGCAAGTTGCTCCAACTTAACACCATCAAACTTCTCTGTGAGTGCTAAGATCGCTTGATCACCGTCCTTCCTTACAAGTGCAAATACATTATCCACAATCTCGCCAAGTTCTTCTTTCTTGATGGCAGGGCGCTGTATCAGATCATCGATAATGTCTTGATCTGGCGAGTCGTATCTTTTTAATTTCACATCAAATCGTGACATCACACAACCATTTTTTCGATTGGAATCACCAAGATGCCTTCAGCACCTAAGTCTTTGAGTTGATTGATCACATTCCAGAAGTCTGAATCGTCGATCACAGAATGCAGCGAACTCCATCCTTCTTTCACTAAGGGCAAGACAGTCGGACTCTTTAGCACAGGCAAGATTCTACTCACCTCTTCTATCTTATCATTAGGGACATTCATCAAAATGTATCTGTGGCTTCTGCCTTTCATGACAGATCTGATCCTGAACAACAATTGATCTAAGAGTGCTTGCTTCTCATCGCTCAGGTTACTATTGACCGCTAAAACCGCTTGTGATTTGAGAATCACGTCTTGCTCAGTAAGACCATTCTTAAAGAGCGTACTACCAGAGCTTACCAAATCACAGATAGCATCTGCTAATCCGATATTAGGAGCTATCTCTACAGATCCTGATATAACATGTATCTCAGCATCGACACCTTGCTTATCAAGGTATTGCTTCAGTGTATGTGGATAAGACGTGGCTATCTTCTTGCCGGCCAGATCCTGGATAGAATTGTAAGTACTGCCTTTAGGCACTGCAAGTGACAATCTACACTTCGAGAATCCTAACTTGTCAAGCACTTTGACATTTACGTTTTTCTCGACAAGGGTATTCTCGCCTATTACGGCTAAGTCGGCCACTCCATCTTCCAGATACTTCGGGATATCCGAATTTCTAAGAAAATAGAAGGTCGCGTCCATGCCCCTGGCAGATGCCTTAAGTTGATCCTTAGAGTTATCTACTTTGAGGCCACAGTCCTTCAATAAGGCGATCGTCTCATCGTGTAGTCGACCTGATTTCTGTATTGCTATGTTTAATCCCATAATTCCTTAAATAAAAAAACCCGCTAAAACTTTGAAGTAAGCGGGCCATATATCTTTATTAATGTCTAAAACCTTAGATACTGATATGCCTCGCTGACATCGGATGATGTGCGTGATGCGCTGCATGAAGATGTATCATAGTATTCATACTGCAATAATAAAGCATTTTATTAAAATCGGCTGTGGATAAAGCAAGTTCATTTATGGAATCATCTGCACTTGGTCGGGTTTATCAGCAGAATCATCGATATCCTGACTCATTTCCGAAGGTCTCCATTATCTTTCTTCCATCAAATAACTATTATGGCAGTATTAGAGATCAATAATCTCACAAAGCGCTATGGCAAGATCACCGCACTTGATAACCTTAACCTCACCATCGAACCGGGAAATGTCTATGGCATACTTGGGCCAAATGGTAGTGGAAAGACAACAACACTTGCTACGATCCTCGATATCTTAAAGGCTGATTCTGGCACATACGAATGGTTCAACGGTGCCTATGGAGATCACTATAGACTAAAGATTGGTTCTATCTTGGAAACGCCTAACTTCTATCCATACATGAATGCCACTCAGAATCTTGAAGTGGTTAGTCAGATCAAGAATGCATCTAATGTCAATTATGATGAGCTGCTAGAGTTAGTAAACCTGGCTCATCGTAAGAAATCACCTTTCAGAGCCTATTCTTTAGGTATGAAGCAACGATTGGCTATAGCGGCTACTCTGATCGGAGAGCCTGAAGTGCTCATATTTGATGAACC
>CALHUZ010000257.1 GCA_938039305.1 uncultured Saprospiraceae bacterium | reverse complement strand
TTTCACTTGGAGCTTTTGTTTTGGGTACTTTTTCTAATTGTCAACAAACTGAGATACAGTCAGACGTTAAGTCAGATGAATTACTCTATGAGCCGTATGTTGTAGTGTTAGGTATTGCCCAAGATGCAGGTTATCCTCAAGCAGATTGTAAAAAGGATTGTTGTAAGGATGTCTGGGGCGACAAATCATTGCGTAAGATGGTTTCTTGTATTGGAATTGTAGATCCGAAAAGCAATCAGACTTGGATGATAGATGCGACTCCTGACTTCAGGGATCAACTTAGAATATTGAAACGACAAGAAATTGAACGGAGGGAAGTTGAAATGAATCTTTCTGGGATCTTTCTCACTCATGCCCACATCGGTCATTATACAGGACTGATGCATCTTGGTCGAGAAGCTATAGGTGCCCAAAATATGCCTGTTCACGCTATGCCAAAAATGAGAGATTATCTTTCGACAAATGGGCCATGGAGTCAGCTCGTTTCACTGTCCAATATATCGCTGAAGCAAATATTTCACGACAGTATCCACATGCTTAATGAGAGGTTGAAAATACGGCCATTTCTCGTGCCACATAGAGATGAGTTTTCGGAGACTGTAGGTTATCAGATCTATGGCCCTATGAAATCACTAATGTTCATACCGGACATCGATAAATGGTCTAAATGGGAAGTCGATATAGTTAGTCAGGTGGAAAGAGTGGACTATGCCTTAATAGATGGATCATTTTATGCTGATGGCGAGATAGCAGGGCGAGATATGAGTGAGATACCTCACCCCTTCATATCAGAGACAACTGAATTGTTCGATAAGACTTCAAAACTTGAGCGCAATAAGATTCACTTTATACATCTTAATCATACGAATCCTGCCTTAGTAAAGCATAGCTCTGAATATGAAAATCTTATTCAAAAAGGCTATCGGCTATGTGATGAAGCAGATATTTTTAAGCTCTAAGGGAACATTATTGCAAATAGGATCATTATTATGTTGTAGATTCGTAAGGTCTGAGTGTAGCGTCTTTTAATGCAGATTAATTGTAGACGCAAGCAGTTTATCTGTTGATCACTATTTTATTTTTTATTTTTTTAATTTTTAGTATGAATATTTTTGTTGCCAGGTTGTCTTATGATACGACCGAGGATGAGTTAAGAAGTTTATTTGAGCCGTTTGGCGATCTTGACTCAGTTAAAATTATTATGGACAGAGACACAGGCAGGTCTAAAGGATTTGGTTTTGTTGAAATGCCAAATGACGAAGAAGCTGAAAAAGCTATTGCATCGCTGAATGAGACAGAGTTAGAAGGACGTGAGATCGTAGTTAAGAAAGCTAATCCACCTGGAGGTGGAGGAGGCGGTGGCCGAGGTGGTCGTGGCGGCGGAGGCGGCTACGGAGGCGGAGGTCGCAGTGGCGGCGGAGGCGGCTACGGTGGCGGAGGCGGCTACGGTGGTGGCGGCGGAGGCGGTCGTGACCGTGGAAACCGTTACTAGTCAACGCACACACATGCATACATGTAAATTTTGTTACGGTATGTAAGATCTGTTCTTCTATCGAAAAGATAGATATCGAAACAAGAGCCAGTAGAGATTATCTCTATTGGCTCTTTTTAATTAGTACTTAGCCTATTAGTGGCTTGTTGTTAGATGTTAGACTTCTATTTCAACATCATTTTGACTACCGACGAAATTTTCGGATGTACAAGAAGTTAAATATGATTTTGTTGTGCGCTTTCCTTTCGCTCGATCACGGATTCGGACAAAAGCTTTTCTGTTTTTCTGTGAGAAATAGTCGAGAGGGCTAATCTGATAATAGAGTCTTAGTTGCTGGGTACTAACTCTTTTCTCTTTCCTTCCATCACGTCGACATATCTGATGTCACCAAGTCTCATTCTTATAGGGAACTTAGCATTCTTACTGAGCTTATCTTCAAGCTTACAAAAGAAAGCCGTATGTGCCATGGATGGGCTATGTACTTCAGTCTTTTCTAACTTGTCTATAGAAGTATTGGCTATACTCAGTGAAGAGAGGATGTTGCCTTTAGTAAAGGCTATTATTGGAGTATATTGTGGCTTTGCAACTGTAACTTCATAAACCAATAAAGTATCTGTTTTGATTTGTTCTGATCCGACTTGACTATAGCCTACATGAATAAAGAGTAGCTGAAGTATTATATAGACTAAAGACTGTTTTGTCATATTACTAAAGATACTCCTTAATTATGAATCATCCGTTGGTAGCCTCAATGGCTCTTGCTATTTCCAAGTTAAAGTCTTTGCCTTGACACTATCGATCAGTTGTCTAATTGAAAGGTATAAGGGTAGACATCTGGGTAACGCTCATAGAAACCGCGAAGAGTAACTTCGTCTTCAGAGTTCTTGAGAAGCGCTACAAACTCTTTTGCATTCTTAATTCTAATCTCGTTAAAGTACTCGACTATAAATCCGGGCTCCATATTAGTCTGGTCAATCTTACTCCCTTTTGATACACTTATCACGATGATCCCTTCCGTCTTAACTCTTGCCTTTTCAATAGAGTTAAGATCTCTTACTTCTATCCCTAAATCTCTAAGTATTTTGTCGTTAGGAACTGTGATATAGTCTATTGTATTGAGGTAGTTACGTAATGTGATCTTTGATGATTTCATCCGTGCTCCTCTGTAGTATACTACCGTTATGAGGTCGCCAGGTCTATACTTATTTAGGATTTCATAAAATTCTGATGAAGAATTAATCTCATTTTCTCCAATGGCAGTTATGACGTCAGATTTTTTAATTCCCGCAGCAGCGGCTGCGCTATTGAGATTGATAGAATTTATATAAACTCCTTTTATGAAAGGAAGGTCTAGGCGATCCGCTATATCTGCATTCACATCTGTTATACCTATACCGATCTTACCTCTCTGGACTGCACCAAACTCCTTAATGTCTACGACTACTTTCCTCGCAAGGTTTCCAGGTATCGCAAAAGACAAGCCTTCGTAATTTCCTGATTTAGATAGAATAGCAGAGTATATGCCCATCAGCCCTCCAGATGTGCTTACCAAAGCACCGCCACTACTTCCCGGATTAATAGCTGCGTCTGTTTGAATGAATGATTCAATATCGTTTTGATCAATTACGTCAATATTCCTAGCCTTTGCACTTACAATTCCTGCAGTCACAGTTGATTGTAACCCAAATGGATTACCGATGGCTAATACCCATTCTCCGACTTGAAGAGAATCAGAATTTGCAAATCTTTGAAAGGGTAGACCTACGGCTTCTATTTTAAGAAGGGCAAGATCTGTAGCTTGGTCGGTGCCTACAACTTCTGCTCTATATTCTCGCTTGTCCTCAAGGGTAATCTCAATATAGTCTGCTTTCGCGATGACATGGTAGTTTGTGACTATATCTCCATCTGGTGAGATGATTACTCCCGAGCCTTTTTCCCTTTTGTATTCATCCTTAAATACCGAGTTATCAACCTTTTCGTAAGATGTGATGTAGACCACTGAAGATTTTGCCTTGTTGGCTACCGATACAAAATCCCCTGGGATTCTATTTGAAAGAGCATCAGCTCTTCTAAAGTGATCCTCTGGAAGACTTACCTCATTAAAGTAAGCTGGTGAAGCGTCAATGATTACAGCAGTCTTTAGATATCTATCATATATCCATATAGAGCATACTATTAGAGTAAGCGTTATAAGACTTTGCCATAGAAGGGCTGATAATTTCAATATACCTGATGGTTTAAGGTTAAGATAATGTCATAACGATATAATAAGTCGCTATGATATGCCTCTCAGGTAGTTGTGTGTATAAACAGTGTAAAGTTGAGTTGGGTTCCCAAGGATTCTATCCTCCAGTTTCTTTTTTCAAGACAACCATGAGCGTCTCCCAATAATCCTTCTGTTCGTCTTCTTCGCCTTTGTCACAGAAGTCTGTGATTTCCATAACCGTTTCATTTGTCACGGCGGATTTATACATTCGGAACTCAAAGTATTCGCCTTCTTCGGCTTCTTGCCAGATAAATCTAACTCTTTCTTCCTCGACGTCATCGACTAACTCGGCTACCTCATCTTCACCGTGCCATGTGAATGTATATACATCATCCTGAATATCAGCTTCATCGCAGAACCATCTTATTAGGCATTCAGGTGTTGTAAAAAAGGTATATAATATAGAAGGGGATGCCCTCAATATAAACTCCATGTCAATTTTCACTCTTTCCATCCCTTCTTTTTATACTTGCTTCGTTGTGTTCTATTATTAGAATGCGGCAATTACGAACAAAAAATCGAATTAATCAAAATATACACATACTAAATTCTAATGAAATGATTCGATTTGATGCCTCAATATTTCTTCGGGCATCTTATTTTAAAACACTATATATTCGTCTCAAGTAATTAATTTATCGAACCACCGACTTAGATAATAGAATATGAGGCAGTTAAAGATTACTAAATCAATCACTAATCGTGAAAGCCAATCTTTAGAAAAATATCTTCAAGAAATAGGTAAAGTTGATTTGCTCACGCCAGAAGAGGAAGTTGATCTTGCCAAACGTATAAAAGAAGGAGACCAAGAAGCCCTCGAAAGACTTACCAAAGCTAATCTCCGCTTTGTCGTATCAGTAGCAAAGCAATATCAGAATCAAGGACTTTCATTAAGTGACTTGATCAATGAAGGAAACCTTGGTTTGATCAAAGCTGCTCAAAGATTTGATGAGACCAGAGGATTTAAGTTTATCTCATATGCAGTATGGTGGATCAGACAGTCTATCCTCCAAGCATTAGCTGAACAATCAAGAATAGTAAGGCTTCCGCTAAATAAAGTCGGATCGCTTAACAAGATTAATAGAGCTTTTTCAGAACTCGAACAAGAGTTTGAAAGAGAGCCATCATCAAGCGAACTTGCTGAGTTACTTGAGATTCCTACGGAAGAAGTAGAGACTACTTTAGGTGTAGCTGCAAGACACGTGTCTATGGATGCTCCTTTTGTAGATGGAGAAGACAACTCATTATTAGATGTTCTAGAGAACAGTGCAACACCTGGTACTGATACTGGATTAGAGTACAGTGCATCACTTAGAACAGAAATAGAAAGATCACTTGGTACTTTGACTGAAAGGCAGTGCGATGTGATCAAGCTTTACTTCGGAATCGGATCAGAGCATCCGATGTCATTAGAAGATATAGGAGAGAGGTTTGGATTGACTAGAGAGCGTGTCAGACAAATTAAAGATAAGGCTATCAACAAACTCCGTTCTTCATCAAGAAGTAAGCTCCTAAAACATTATTTAGGAGCTTAACTATCTCGGTCATTACTTGTAGATCTTACTTCTTCTTAGATTTTTTCTTCTTGCTAGGAGCCTCCTTATTAACAACCATAGGTGGTCTACGGATAGACTCCTCAAGAGAAATAAAAGTTTCGGTACGTTGTATTCCTTCTATCTGCTGTACTTTAGCCGATAGGATCTCTCTTAAGTGATCAGTGTCTCTACATAGTATCTGTGTGAATATACTGTAGTTTCCCGTAGTATAATGTGCAGATATTACTTCAGGAATTTCCTTAAGGTCAGCTATGACGTCTGCATAGAACTGACTTTTTTCAAGAAAAATTCCTACAAAAGCAATCACGTCAAAGCCTAACTTCGAAAAGTCTACTTTTAACTTGCTACCAGTGATCACTCCCATTTCTGAGAGTTTCTTAAGTCTTACATGCACGGTTCCGCCCGAGACATGCAGCTCCTTGCCGATCTCGGCATAAGAAGTCTTTGCGTCCTCCAGCATCATCCCAATGATGCGAAGGTCTGTGTTATCTAATTTCATCGGAGAAAAAAGTTTAAATAATGTTATAACAAATAGAACTAATTCGTAAATATGGCATAAATCAAGTAACAAATCGAACTTTTAACTGCCTTATTAGGCAATTGTTGGGATTTTGACAAAAAATTGCTTTTGGTACATATGTTAATATTCAGCATATGATTAAAATAGAGATAAGATTATCATCAATTTCTATTTGAGTTATCTTGCGCCCACGTTGATGATGGATAAAAAAGAAAATTTTAAAAACTGGGCTTTACCGCTGCTTTTTGCACTTGTAAGCGTGATTAGCATGTTTGTAGGGATGAGATTAGAAGAGTCGCTTGCCTCTGATGGATATATCTCTCCGTCTAAAGGGTCTGACCATTTAGCTATTTATGAAGCATCAGAGCACATCAGATCTAAGTACTATGGGGCAATATCTGATTCTGTCTATGTCGATGAAGTAGTTAAAGGCATGGTGGGTCAATTGGATCCTTATAGCCGCTATTTTACGGAAGAAAGTACAATAAAGTACGATAGATACATCGATGGCCTGTACCAAGGTCTTGGCTTAGAATTCGTTGTATACGGTGATACTTGTTATGTCTATGATGTCATAGATAATTCTCCAGCTGATCTTGCAGATATAAAAGCTGGCGAAATCATATTATTCATAGACGATGTTCAAGTCTCAGGAGTAGAAATTGATCAGGATAGTTTAGTTAGACTAACTCAAAAACTGGAAAATGAAAAAATCATTTTAAATGTTGTTGATTCAAAATTAGGAGAAACAAGATCGTTGGAATTAGTGGTTTCAGATATTACTATTCCTCTGATTGATGATTACATTATAGCTTCTGATTCAAATGAGCCAATCAGTTATGTCGAATTAAAAAGATTTTACGGAAGTGTATATCGTGATTTTATGGAAGTGCTCGAGGGACATAAAAATAAGTTAGGACATGATGTGAAAAAGCTAATCATTGATTTGCGAGACAACCCAGGAGGAGTTGTAGAAGAGACTGTTAAAATACTGAATCAACTGGTAAATGAAAAAGACAAACTCTTACTTACCACAAGAAGCAAGGTAGATATCGATAAGTCTTTCACTTCCAATGGCAGAGGCTTTCTTTCCCTTGAGCGAATTGTAATTCTATGCAATGCGAACTCGGCTTCTGCGAGCGAAATCTTAGCTGGAGTTCTTCAAGACTATGACAAGGCTGTTATTATAGGCGAAAACACTTATGGTAAAGGGTTAATTCAGCAGAATTACAATCTTTCTAACCAGGCCTCTATAAATTTATCTATCGGCGAATACATTTTGCCTACAGGAAGGAGTATTTACTCTTTTGGGAAAAATGATAGCACTTATACATCCCTTTTCAAGGGGCGTCCATTATTTTCTGAAAAGGGAATTACAGTGGATATTCCAATTGAAGTATGTAGGTTAGATGGAGATGAAATCAAAGGCCTGAAAGAATTCGTAATTGAAAATGAGATTTGGAGTCAGCAAAATTTAGAATTGGAATTGACTGAAAATCCTCAAGGTTTTATGTCCTCCTTAAAAACCACAACTGATTCATGTAGCATTGATATTAATGCAAGTTTTTTATGGAATGTATCAAAGCAGTTAACAGAACCAGGTGAGATCATATCAGAAAGATATGTCGATGTCTTAGTAGAAAAAGCAGTTCAACTTATAAGAAGTGACCAATATCATAAAACACTCACTGTCGACTAAAGTCTTATAAAGTCGAGTTCTCCTTTTTTATTGAAAGTTGCCAGAACAGAAGGTGTTTGTAAAGATGCTTCTTTTTCAAGACGTCTATCTACAATATCATCTGCCATCGAAATGACCACTTCTTCAATTTCATCATATGTAGTGGGGTAGGGATGGCCTGCAGTATTAGCTGACGTTGATATTAAGGCTTGATCTAATCGAGAAATGATGCTCTTGCAAAAAGGGTCGTGAGTCACACGAATCGCTATGGTATCCGATTCTGGAATAAGGTGATCGGGTACAGCTTGACTTGCCTCATAAATAATAGTAAGCGGTTGCTTATGATGCATCAGTAATGTTTCCACTCTGGGGTGAATCATCTTGATGTATCTTTTTAACATATCGATACTATCGACAAGGAGGATGAACGGCTTCGTGCTTGGCCTGTTTTTGATTTCATATACTCTTGCTACGGCGCTGACATTTGTGATATCACAGCCTAATCCCCAGATAGTATCAGAAGGATATAATAACACACGACCTTTCTTTAGCGAAATGACCGCTTTATCAATCTCATTGTCGGTAATCGACGATATTTCCTCAGTTTCCTGCATCTTCTTATCTCGTATTAAAACACTATCTTAAGGATATGCGTTTACTATTGTGGATTATATTTATACCCGTACAACACAAGCTTAAACTTAAAAGATGCAAATGTCTAAATATATATTGATTTTTTGCATATCTATCGTTGCTCATTTTGATATATATGGTAGTCACATCATCGGTGGCGATGTTTTTTATCAATGTGTATTGGTCGATACTGTTAATCAGACGGCAACTTTGAATGTAGAATTCCAGCTATTCAGGGATGGTAGGTTTAATCCTGATCCCAATGCAGCAAAGAGTTTTGATAGTATGGCTTTGTTTGGCATCTATAGAATGAATAGTGGTCGCTGGGAGTGGGTAGAGACTGTAGGGCCAATGTTGATTTCTATACCCGAAGAGCCTGTACCTGTTAATGACTTGGAATGTTTGGTGTCGGGACCCGCTTTGATGATGATTAGAGGTGTTTATCGCTTTCAGGTGACGCTTGACTTGATAGATGATGATTATATGATCGCGTATCAAAGGTGTTGTCGTGGAGTCGGAGTAAGTAATCTCGTTGGTGCAGCTCAGGAAGGATCTGTATTTGAGATCCAGATCACCCCAGAAGGACTGCGATCCTGTAATGATCCCATAAAATATAGGCAGTTTCCGCCCTCGGTGTTATGTGCTGGATTTCCCTTTAGGTTTGATCATTCTGTGGCCGACCTCGAAGGAGATAGTGTGATATATGAGTTATGTACGCCACTATCATCAGGGAGATTTTTGCCAGATGAGCAGGTGAGAGATGAGTGTGATAGGGTAGCACCTAATCCAAGAGGGTGCTTGCCAGATGATTTTAGGGAGGTCCGCTTTGATCCTTCTTTTTTTAGTGAAGATGCACCCATCGCCGGAGACCCTGTTATGACTATAGACAGGTTCACAGGGTTGATAAGTGGGACGCCTAATGTCTTAGGTGAGCTCGTCATGGCTGTCTGTGCTACTGAATATAGAGATGGAGTGGTTTTAAGTCGAATTAAAAGAGATATGCAGTTTGTGATCACCTTATGTGAAAGAGATCTTGTTGCTACTGTGGCTTCGGACAATATATTGGCAAATGGTTCTTTTGAGGTGTTAGCGTGTGGTGATGAAGATGTACAATTTATAAGTACAAGTACCAATGAAGCATATATATATGAATATGATTGGAGGTTCGATACAGGTAATGGAATAGTTAGATCCGATGAGAAAGACCCTCTCATTGAGTTTCCTGGTTTGGGGGTTTATGATGCTAAACTCGTCCTCAATCCTGGAGCTTTTATTTGCACGGACAGTGCTGATATTGTGGTCAAGTTGTTTCCTGATATTATTGCAGATTATGATTTCTCTTTAGATACCTGTGAAGCAGGCCCTGTTACTTTTACAGATTTAAGTTCAACAGAAGCTGATGATATTGTCGCTTGGAATTGGGACTATGGAGACGGTGGCCTTTCTCGGCAACAAGATCCGCAGTATACATTTCGGACTCCAGGGTTAAAGGATGTGATATTAACCGTTACCGATAATAATGGATGTAGGGACTCGACTATTATGGATATACTCTACACACCGTTGCCTGAGCAATTGGCGATATTACCTAATTTTTTCATCACATGTACGCCGGGCATTATCACATTTGACAATATATCGGAGCCTATAGATAGCACATATGATGTGCTTTGGGATTTTGGAGATGGCACCACAGGTCCTGAAAGTATGGAGCTTAATCCTACGCACACATATGAAGAAGCTGGAACCTATACTATAAAACTAAGTGTTACATCACCCACTGGTTGCACCGCTATTCAAACATTTAATGATTTTGTCGAAATTAGGAATGGCTTCAACATTGATTTTGAGTTTACTCCTGAAAGACCAACGTTACTTCAAAATAAAGTGGATTTCACGGGTACTTCTGAAGTAGCTGGTGAGTTTATATGGTTCTTTGGAGATGGTAGCACAAGTACTGACCAAAACCCTTCTCACACTTATCAAGATACTGGTTTATATGTGGTGTCTCTCGCTGTGCGTGATGCAACTGGTTGCATTGATACACTTAGTAAGGAAGTTTACGTTGCGCCTATAGTGGAGTTGATTTATCCTAATGCATTTACTCCGGATGGCGATGACAAAAATGACTTATTTCTTGCAAAAGGAATATCATCATTGATATCAGATTTTGAGTTGCTCATATTTGATCGCTGGGGTAAAGTTGTCTTTAAGACTACTGACCCAAGTGAAGGTTGGAATGGGAAGCTCAATAATTCGGGGCTGCTCTTACCGATTGGGGTATATTCTTATCTTAGCACCTACGAAGTGCCGAGGTTTGGGACGATAGAGAAGAGAGGAATGGCAACATTAATTAGATAATTGAAAGAAAAGGAAACGATGACCAAGTATTTGATGCTGATAGTCCTGATAGCAGGGATGATTTTGTACTCAGGATGTGGGGATGGAGAGGATGAGTGCTATACGTGTACATTGAACACTACGGTTGTAGACGTATGTGAAAGTAATTACAAGGAGTTAGCTGCAACCAATAACATAGAGGTAGGCAGTTTAAGAGAATACTTAGAACTTATACGCCCTACAGGTTTTGTTTGTGTTTTGAATGGCTAAAACAATTATTCATATTATAGAAAAATTAATATGAAAGAATCCGAAGATAAATATATCTTTGCGGTCATTTTTAAATAAGGACGATATGGACGCTATTAAATATGTAGAGGAACAAGTAACTAAAGAGATCACTTACCCAGACTTTCAGCCGGGTGACAATATCTCTGTTAGTTCAAGAATTGTGGAGGGTACTAAGGAGCGTATTCAGATCTACAAAGGAGATGTGATACAGATCAAAGGTAAAGGAGCTACGAAGACTTTTACAGTAAGAAAGATGTCGGGTAACTTTGGCGTTGAGAGAATCTGGCCTATATCGTCTCCGAGTATTGTTGAGATAGTTGTCAATAAGAGAGGAAAAGTAAGAAGATCTAAGTTATTCTACCTCAGAGAGTTAGTAGGTAAGAAGGCTAAGATCAAAGAGAGAAAGTTTACTTCCAAATAAGATAAGTGAGGCTGAACCAGGTCTTCACATCCACATTTATAAAGCTACTTTGCGTTGGGGCTATTGTATCCCCTTTAGCTATATTTTCAGGTTGTGGTGATAAAGAAAAAGGTATCAATAACCTTATCGGTAAATGGACGGTAACGAAAGCCTATAGAGGTTCAAGACTGACCGAAACACTCGAAGATGCATATTTTGAGTTTAGCTCAGATACATCCTTTCAGACGAATATCTATAATGATGATGCTTCGTATCGATATGAACTCACCGATAATGGTTTTAATCAGCTAACACCTGATAAAGTCTCTTTCGAAGCGAACTTAACGGGTATTGACTCACTCAAGTTAGAAGCAACGATAAGAGGAAACGAGTTTGTGTTTTTAGCGATCAGAGATACCACTGTAGTAGAGCTGATATCGCTATAGATTAATGAATAGAAAAAATGTACTTTTGCACACATATTAATCCTCGCAGTCAATATTGACATATCGAGGTATGGTTTATCCAATTAAATTAAACAAACATGCCAGTAAAAATTAGATTAGCCCGTCGTGGCCGCAGAAAGCAACCGTTTTATCACGTCGTAGTTGCAGATGCACGATCTCCGAGAGATGGAAAATTCATAGAGCAGATAGGAAGTTATAATCCAATGACAAAGCCTGCGACGATCGAGTTAGATCGTGAAAAGGCATACGATTGGTTAATGAAAGGAGCTCAACCTACAGAGACTGCAAGGTCTATCTTGAGATTTAAAGGAGTTCTTTATAAGAAGCATTTACAGAGAGGAGTTGCGAAAGAAGCGATGACACAAGAAGAAGCTGATGCGAAGTTCGCGGAGTATATAGAGGTGAAGGAGGCAAAGATTGCGGAAAGATTTGCTCAGACGCTTCAGGAGAAGTTAGACTTTCACAAGAGAGTTAACGGAAGCCCAAAGAAGATCTACGTTGAAGAGACTGCTGATAAAGCTGCTCTAACTGAGTTCCAAGAGACTACAGAGGAAGCACCTGTTGCCGTTGCAGAAGAGGCACCAGTAGTTGCTGAAGAAGCTCCAGCAGTAGTGGAAGAGGTTCCAGCTGTCGTTGCAGAAGAAGCGCCAGTTGCAGTAGAAGAAGCTCCAGTTGTAGAAGAGGCTCCAGTTGTAGAAGAATCGGCTACACCAGCAGTTGCTGCTGACGACTTAACGAAAATAGAAGGTATCGGACCAAAGGTCAATGAACTTCTTCAAGCTGCAGGAGTAACCACTTTTGCTGCTCTTGCAGGAGCTTCAAATGAGCAATTGAAAGGTATACTTGCAGGAGGTGGTTCGAGATATCAGATGATGGATCCTACTACTTGGCCTCAACAGTCTCAGCTTGCTACAGATGGCAAATGGGATGAACTTCAAGTGCTACAAGATAAGCTTGATGGTGGTCGTCCAGAAGCTCCAGCAGCTGATGCAGAGACAAAAGAGTAATCATCGCATCCAGACAGTATGAGTATTGTGATACATAACCTATAAGTTATCTCATGAATGAACTAGACCCAAAGTATGCGAAGACGCTTACTGACATAAAGGATCAAATACAAGCTTCACCACATTTGCAGTCTTATCTCGATGAAGAGGATGAGGAGTTTTATAATTCTTTGAAGCAAGAATTTGAACCACAGTTAGAAGAACTCCATTCACAAGTAGCATTGAATGATCCATTGCAACTTGAAGTTTTAGAAGGATTGCTTTTAGATGATATGTTTGAAGGTTTGTTTTTGCCGAGAGTTTTGGGTTATGCGGTTTTGAGAGGTACTATCAATGATAATTATAAATATCGCAGACCTCAAGAGCACTTTAAGAACATCCTTTTAGCTATAAGTAATTCTTCAAATTTTGATATTCTCAAAAATAGAATTGGACAGACAGTTGAAATTGGTTTTGCGCTAAGTAGTGATATTTGGATTACAAACTTAATTGCCGAAATAGATAACAAGTTAGTTAAGGCATTCTTAGAATCGCATAAGCTACATAAGTATACTGATCAGCGTTCAAGACATACGAGTCACTTAAAGTATGCGAAGCAATTTAAGTCATTTAATTACTTGACAGCGGCTCTTCCGACGACTTCTCCAGAAGTTAAGATAGAGTTTAAAAGTATCGTCAATTTTCTCTTATACAGAGCATCGCTTGGTAGTGATGCAGGAGCAAGCGTATATCAATATTTGCAAGGCATCTTAGGTAACGATAAGTTAGGTAAGGGGTCTGAGCATCTTGAGATTCTACTGATCATTGGTTTCTTTTTTGATTTAAAAGCACCTGAACAGAAGAATCTGGTAAGTAGATTAGACGAGTACGGAGGTGGAGAGGATGAGTCTTTATTCTTCGAAGTGCTTCGTGGCATGCAAGCTAAAGGTCAAGCTTTGAATGATGCATGTTATGCAAGATTTAGCCCTGTGGTTACCGCTACGAAATTAGGTGACTTCAAAGAATTTATGAATACCATCGGTGCCATTGATAAGATTGGGTATATAAATTCTGAGGCAGTAGATATAGCGAGAAATTACCACAATTCTAATCGTGGTCTATCTCCACAGAATGACTGTATTAGAAATGTCATATTTAGAAAGTTTAAGTCTTTCATGTCTGCACTTGCAGAAGATGACTTCATTGAATACTTCGAAGTGAATAAGGCATTTACAATTTATATGAATGCTTTTGACAATGAGAAGTTCAATCAGAATGTAAAAGGCATAAGTATGTCTTACGTCAAGAAGCTACTTCGCAAGTTCGTAGAGAAGAGAAGTAAAGACTACCAGGATATTAAGAAGTTTGTTTCTTCAGTATTCTTAGATCTTGGCTTTATGAAAGAGAAGGAGAT